>NZ_JAAHHU010000430.1:0-3568 GCF_010672095.1 Moorena sp. SIO3I6
CATCCGCTTCGCTAACAGCAATCTCTAGTTGTCGGAAAATTTGTTGGTTTTTAACTTCTTGAGAATAGTCGCAACCTCGTAGAGCTTATTTTGCCGAGACAATAATGAAAACGCATCAGAAAAATCGTATACTTTATCCTTCAACTTGCAGAAGATAAAATCGCTGCCATTCGTTACCATGCCAAAGCTTGGTTGTCGTGGTGCAGCACTCATATAGGCTAAACACTGTGGTAAAGCAATATCCGCCGCAAACTTAGATCGTTTAGCTTCTACAGTCAGTATCCAAACAAGATCGCGAATCACCAATACATCTATCCGACCTCGATAAACTTCATTGTGTTCTTCCACCTCCAGACTGATAGGAACCTCAGATTGTACGAAAAACGGAGGCTCATGAAATTCTAACCGTTCCAGCAGTGGTGCAACAATAGATAAAAGCACCGTTCCTTCAGTTAAGAGACCAGCATTGTAGTAATTATGATATCGCTGCCGGAGACGGTCCAGAAAAGATTTATCATCATCTAATATCTCAATAGAGGATACCTGCCATTCTGAAAAAAACGATTCATCAGTGGCGCGACATAACCCCAAGCGCTCATGTAATGCTTGAAAGCTTGAAATCGTTTTCTCGATTGCCAGTAGTCTACTCATACAGAGCGATTGCTATGGAATTTATTCATTGTAGCTTTTTATGATGAGGCATTCCTATGGGAATTTCTTCCGGAGGAACTCCCATACGCCAGGTTTCAACAACTGCCCTCACAGGAGTTCGAGTCCCCTTAATGATCGGTTCATTATTGAGAATCTGGTCATCTCGAACAAAGTACAGGTAATCAGTAACCTGAACCATAAACACAAAAGAAACCGTACTATTTTCCTTAAGCCTAGCCCTTCCAAAGCAAACACTATCCAACCCCATACCCAGTATGTTCACGAATCTCGGGGGGATGAAAAGCAAGAACAATCCTATCGTTCGGTACTCCTGAAGTAACTAATTCATCCGTGATACCATCTTCAATACCGTCGTAGTGAATCCAGATTTTACCATCGCGGATTTGAGCATGAACAATCGTACCATAGTAAGCATTCAGCGGTCAGCGGTCAGCGGTCAGCCGTCTGCTTTGTGGCACAGGCTTTGGCCTTGGCCAAAAGGCCACGCGGGGCGCGTTTGGCCACGCTGTGCGAACGACGCTGGGACTTTTGTGACTATTAAACAAATGGTTACCTGTTTTATTCAAAAGCTGAGAGCTAATAGCTGATAGCTCTGAGCTAATCACTGAGAGCTGAGAGCTGAGAGCTGATAGCTGATAGCTTACGTACCATATACACGGCGATGATTTTCCCAGTCTTCATGGAGCAGCAGAAAATAATTGCGATCGCTCTTAGCGGAAGCTGAGGCCTTTGGCCACGCTTCGCGAACGCTTCATCGCGTAGCGTGACCTACGGTCAATCGCTAACCTGACCCAGAATAACTCAAAACTCTAAAGGAAGTCCATTATTGTATAATGGTTTTGTATCAAGATTTGCATAGATTTCCCGTCATAGCCAGCGAATGAGAGACGTATTTCATAATGCTGTAAGGCACGGACTAGAAAAAGAGGGCTGGACAATTACCGATGATCCTCTCAGGATTCGGTCTGGCCGAGTTGATATGCAAATAGATTTGGGAGCTGAGAGGTTACTTGCAGCAACAAAAGGAAATGAAAAAATTGCTGTTGAGATCAAAAGCTTCACCAATCCCTCTAATATTTCTGAGTTCCACACTGCTCTGGGGCAATTTTTAAATTACCAAGTTGCTTTAGAACAAGAGAAACCTGAGTTCAAACTGTTTTTGGCAATACCTGTTGGGGCATTAAGGACTTTCTTTAGTCTACCATTTGTGCAAACAGTAGTTAAGCGTTTTCAGCTCAGTCTCTTGGTTTATGATCCATCTGAAGAGGTGATTTTAGAATGGAAAAAATAATCCAGTATCGCCAATACATTAAACAACTTCTGAGTGATTATGCCAGTAAAAGTCCATCTGATGAAGATGTTGAAGCTGCCTTAATTTTTGACTCAGACCACGACCATTACCAAGTTGTCTATACCGGTTGGAAGAATCGCCAACCAATGTATGGTTGTGTTCTACATATGAGTATCAAGAATAGTAAAATTTGGATACATCATGATGGAACTGAAATTGGTTTTGCCAACGAACTTGTCAAATTGGGAGTACCAAAGACTGATATTGTACTAGCATTTCAAGAACCTGCTGTACGTCAATATACTGACTTTGCAGTGAATTAGATTCAGATAACGATGCTAAACCCTATGCAACCCCATACCCAGTATGTTCACGAATCTCGGGGGGATGAAAAGCAAGAACAATCCTATCCTTCGGTACTCCTGAAGCAACCAATTCATCCGTGATACCATCTTCAATACCGTCGTAGTGAATCCAAATTTTACCATCGCGGATTTCAGCATGAACAATGGTACCATATACACGGCGATGATTTTCCCAGCCTTCATCGAGCAGCATAAAATGATTGCGATCGCCACTGATAATTACAGAGGTTGTCACATCACCATAGCGGTAAGGAAGATTGGCGTAATACTTTAAAATATTTTCTAGGGTTTCACCCCATTGCTCTAAACGTTGATTGGTGGTTTCCATTCGATAATTTCCTCAATATTTACATCGAAAACAAGTAGGCGAAAACCAGGTTCTTCCAACAGAATTTGTCCAGCTTCCTCCTCAAACAATGTTTCAAAAATCTTGCGAGCAACTGCCAGATATATTTGGCGATTAGGATCTCGTTTCTTGAGTATCCTACTATATAAAAAGAATTGTCCCCATGCTTTTTCAAGATCATTAATAGGAGAAGGGCTGATAAAAGTTTTTACTTCAACCGCTATTTTTGTAGCACCTCGTTCAGCAGCAATCAGTTTTTCAGCACCTAAGTCAACTAAGGCATTACGGGTACCGATTTTGATAATCAGTGGATCATCAGTAATAGTCCAACCATCTTTGATCAGGGCGGTTTTGACAGTATCATGATAAAGGTCTTTAGCAGGCATCGACGAGTTGTTCCATAGTTTGAGGTTTAATTTTTCCAGTCCGCTGATAGCTGAACGCGCACGCGTGCGCGTAGCGCTTAAGCTTACAGCTATACTAGCAAAGCCCTAAACCTGGAACTAAAACCAGGACTGCCATTAACAACAACTGGATTTACTTTAATTTATCAAAAAAATGAATGATTATACTGAAAACTTCCCTTTAGACAAAGAGTTAACCTTAAGCGACTCCTCCAATCCCTTAACCATTCCCACAACTTCCCTATCTCTCACCACACAAAACGAGCAAATCATCGAATGTCGCCTTAACTTCCACGTAACCCCCGAACTTTACCACCGCATCGACACCGAAAAACTATTCAACCTCAAACCAGAAGTACGGGCACCCATGAGTGGTGGTAACTTTCTCCCCAGTGGTGACATCCAAATTGAAACCACTCTCCAACCGGATTTACTGCCACAGCTATTAGAAAACGCTTCCACCGCAGAAGAAGCTGCTAACTACCTGCTT
>NZ_JAAHHU010000431.1:0-3565 GCF_010672095.1 Moorena sp. SIO3I6
AGCACTGTAATCACAGGAATCATGGCATTTTTCAGAGCATGGGCAAAAACAATGCGCCTTTCGTGAATACCTCTAGCTCTGGCCGCTTCTACATAATCAGCCTTGAGAGTTTGCTTCAAGTTTACCCGCACAATCCGTTCAAAGATGCCACTTAACAGCAGCCCTAAGGTAATACTGGGTAAGGCTAAATAATAGATAGCAGTGAAAAACTGAACTAAATTACCACTGAGGAGACTATCTATTGTATATAGACCAGTAAATCCTTCTGGTGTTGCTAGGGTAATGGGATAGCGAGTACCGATGGGAAACCAACCCAGCTGAACAGAGAAAATTAACTGCACCACCATCCCCATCCAAAACAGAGGGATGGAGTAAGTAATGATGCCAAATAATCTACCCCCTACATCCCAAACTGTTCCGCTGCGGGATGCCGCTAAAGTACCGACTCCTATACCAACTAAGAATGCTATGGCCATGCCGCATACTGATAGTTCAACAGTGGCGGGGAAATGTTGTTGAATAATCTCCCAGACTTTTTGACCTTGGCTGGTGATTGAGGTACCTAGGTCTAAACGTAGCAAGGATCCTAGGTAGCGAATATACTGCAACCACAACGGGTCAGCTAATCCTAATTGTTGTCGGTATTCTTCCTTAACGCTATCTGGAGCGCGATTCCCTAACACAGCATCCACGGGATCTCCTGGGGTAGCTCTGAGCAGAAGAAACACTAGGGTGGTAATGGTCCATAGCATCAGGGGCGCTAGGAGAAGACGGATTATTATGTAGTATTTTAGGGCTTTGGCACGGGACATAAGGAAACAGGAAACAGGGAATCGGGAATCGGGAATCGGGAATCGGGAATCGGGAATCGGGAATCGGGAACTTTGGATGAAGTAGTTTTCGATTAAGTTAGTCTATTTCAAGACATTTTTGATTAACAAAAAGCTGTTTTGATGAAAATTGCTTTTTTATTGATAATCCTTGTTTAACCAGGCTTGTATAGATGATTTGATTGTAATTTATCACAACTAATCTGGGATAGTCATAATTTTTTTATCAATTCTAAATTCTAAATTCTAAATTCTAAATTCTAAATTCTAAATTCTAAATTCTAAATCCCTTTCTTTCGCAAAATTGATGACTCTTGCAATAGATATAATTAACAATTATCCCAAGCAACGGTATAAATTTTCTTTCCATCGGGGTGCGTCTATGGACCAGATTACATTCATGTTTGGTGTTTGATTAAGTACTCCCAGCTCATCCACTACCGTTTGACCACGGGTGAGTTCGCTTGCTGTTTCTACCTCCACGTAGTATTTACCTTGCCTAGTTACGATGGTTGGGTCGAGAGCCACTGCCATTGCTACAGGATCAGCAAGGGTTAAGCCAGGAGAATTTTGAATCTTAACACTGGCTTCTAAAGCGCTAGTATTGCAGTCTACAGCAAAACGTGCTATGTCTGTGCCTAAGTTTTTAATTTGTGCGATCTCAGCGGGGAGCAATGCTGCTTGAGCACGGCTTAATTCCCAACCGACCATTTCCATGGGCATGCCACTGTGAAAGACAATTTTAGCGGCATCTGGATCTACCCAAATGTTATATTCCGCAGCTGGGGTGACGTTGCCCACCACATTAGCGGCTCCACCCATGATTACGCAACGCTTTACTAGGTAGGCTATTTCTGGGGCACGAAGTAATGCGATCGCAATATTAGTCAGTGGTCCTAAGGTAACTAAGGTGATTTCCTTGGGATTGCTCTTAATAGTATCGATGATGACATCCACACCATGATCTAGCTGGGGTTTAGCCTGGGGCTCAGGGTAGTGCATGTTACCCATACCGTCTTCACCATGGAACCCGTGAGCATATTGGCATGGGCGGAGCATCGGTTTAGGGCAGCCAAGGTACACAGGGGTAGATGCGCCGCACATCTGGAGGGTATACAGGGCGTTTTTTGCTCCCTGTTCCACAGCTACATTTCCACTCACTATAGTGATAGCTTCAACCTGGACATCTGGCCAACGATGTGCCATCAGGAGTGCAACCGCATCATCGGAAGCTGTATCTGTGTCAATCAGGAATTTCCGCATATCTGAATGTAGCATTTGTTAATGGTATTACTACCACAACTCTTAATCTCTTCTTTAGGCAAGAACCCAAAATATCGGGCTAACCTGGGAGTGAATCCACCCTAGACAACTACTACAGCAACACTGGCGGAGATTTTTATGACACAACGGACCTTTGGGGTAATTGGTTTGGCTGTAATGGGGGAAAACCTCGCGCTTAATGTAGAAAGTCGTGGTTTCCCAATCGCAGTATACAATCGGACTGCTGCCAAAACCGAGAAATTTATGGCTGAGCGAGCTCAGGGCAAGGATGTGAAAGCTGCTTATTCCTTGGAAGAGTTTGTTCAAGCTCTAGAGCGACCCCGCAAAATCCTAGTGATGGTGAAAGCAGGGAAGCCAGTTGATGCAGTTATTGAGCAACTCAAACCTCTCCTAGAGCCAGGAGATATGATCATTGATGGTGGCAATTCTCTGTACCAAGATACCGAGCGGCGGACTAAGGATTTAGAAGCCACAGGATTGGGATTTGTTGGCATGGGCGTCAGTGGTGGTGAAGAAGGAGCGCTCAATGGTCCGAGTTTAATGCCTGGTGGTACTTCATCGGCATACAAGGATTTAGAACCAATTTTGGTCAAAATTGCGGCTCAGGTTGATGATGGTCCCTGTGTGACCTACATTGGTCCCGGTGGTGCTGGTCACTACGTTAAGATGGCACACAATGGCATTGAGTATGGCGACATGCAACTAATTGCTGAAGCCTACGATGTACTGAAAAATGCCTTGGGACTAGATCACAAGCAGCTACATGAAGTGTTTGCTGAATGGAACACTACTGATGAGCTAAATTCCTTTTTGATTGAAATTACAGCGGATATCTTCAAATACATTGATCCAGAAACGAATCTGCCCTTAGTGGAGATGATTCTTGATGCTGCTGGACAAAAGGGCACTGGACGATGGACTGTAGTTAGTTCCCTAGAACTAGGGGTGTCAATTCCTACCATCTACGCTGCAGTCAATGCTCGTGTCATGTCCTCTTTCAAGGATCAGCGGGTAGCAGCAGCTAAGGAAATCACTGGTCCGGAGGGCAAGTATGATGGTGACACAAAAGCATTTATTAATAAAGTCCGGGATGCTCTCTATTGCTCTAAGATGTGTTCCTATGCTCAGGGGATGGCACTCTTGAGTCGGGCATCGGAAGAGTTTAACTATAATCTGAACTTGAGCGAAGTTGCCCGGATTTGGAAAGGAGGTTGTATCATTCGAGCTGGCTTCTTGGATAAGATTAAGAATGCCTTCAACGAAAATCCCCAACTCCCCAATCTCTTGTTAGCTCCTGAGTTTAAGCAAACAATTTTGGATCGTCAGGATGGTTGGCGAGAAGTGCTAGCGGTATCAAACAAATTAGGGATTCCAGTCCCTGCTTTTAGTGCATCCCTAGATTATTTCGACAGTTACCGACGCGATCGCTTACCCCAAAACCTGACCCAAGC
>NZ_JAAHHU010000432.1:0-3565 GCF_010672095.1 Moorena sp. SIO3I6
CATCTCCCCATCTCCCCATCTCCCCATCTCCCCATCTCCCCATCTCCCCATCTCCCCATCTCCCTACTCCCTACTCCCTACTCCCTAGAATGGAAGTACCTAACCCGATTGATAACTCCTATCTCATCCATCGCAAATGGATGAGTGTTGCCATAGAGATTGCCCAGAAAGCTGGTGAAGCGGGTGAGGTACCAGTGGGTGCCGTGATTGTAGACAGTGAAGGTAAGTTAATTGCTACAGGAGAGAATCGTCGAGAGCGGGACAAAGACCCCACTGCTCATGCCGAAATCCTGGCACTCCGTGCTGCTGGTCAACAGCTGCAAAGCTGGCATCTTAATACCTGCACTCTCTACGTTACCTTGGAACCTTGTCCCATGTGTGCCGGAGCGATTATCTTAGCACGACTCGGTCTTCTGGTTTATGGTGTGGACGATCCTAAAACTGGCAGCATTCGCACCGTTGCTAATCTTCCTGATAGTGCTTGTTCTAATCACCGGTTGCCAGTAATAGCGGGAATTATGGAATCCGTTTGTCGGGAACAGTTACAATCTTGGTTTACCGAGCGACGCAAAAGACAATAGCAATTCGACCTTGGGTGAGTTGCTGACACCCTTGGGGTTTTAGGGAGTAGGGAGTAGGGAGTAGGGAACAGGGAAGAAAGAACAGGGAAGTCGAACCTGGGCAAAAATTCTTTGTACCTCCGCAGTCTTCATGGAGTTGCTGATCTGACTCCCGATCTCCCGATCTACCGATCTCCCAATCTACCAACACTTCCAACACTTCCCTCTCTTTCCCTACTCCCTACTCCCTGCTCCCTGCTCCCTTACCCCTAAAACTGATTAACTTTAGCAAGTTAACTTCAGCCACACCATTAATAGCCTTCCTATAGATAGCTAACATATCAGGGCATGACACCACAAGAAGTGTCCTGTGAGTGTCAAATATTGAGTTCGAAACCACATACAGTAGAAGTGAAGGTTAAGGATTTAGTAAAAACCCTTGATCATTCATAGTTTAGCTCTACTTGCAGTAAGTAGGATTGACCAATGACAACAACGCTAAAAAGCACTTCTGATTATGGTAACGATCACGGTAACCCCATAAAAGCCATGTCTGTAGATTCTGGTATTTGCCACGGGTTAATTAACATTATCTATCCCTTAGCACGGCGTGTTGTCATTCCGTTTCATTTTGGTCAACTTACCGTAACAGGGCAAGAGAACGTTCCTAAGACAGGTCCTATTATTTTAGCTCCCACCCATCGCTCTCGTTGGGATGCGTTAATGGTTCCTTACGCCGTTGGTAAACCCGTAACCGGACGTGACTTGCGGTATATGGTCTCAGCCAATGAAATCTATGGCCTACAGGGTTGGTTGATCCGTCGCCTAGGAGGGTTCCCCGTAAATACTGGACGTGGAGGAATTAGCAGTATCCGCCACACTGTGGAACTTCTGAGTAATGGCGAAGCACTGGTAATGTTTCCTGAAGGCAATATCTTCCGTAATGGTGAAGTAAACCCCTTAAAACCTGGTATGGCTCGTATTGCCTTGCAGGTAGAATCATCTCACCCTGGTATTGGTCTCAATATTGTACCGATTTCTCTTAATTATAGCCAGCCTATCCCTACATGGGGTTGTGATGTCACAGTTACTGTTGGATCCCCGATTAGTGTAGCAGATTATAGTACTCAGTCAGTTAAAAAAGGAGCTGCACAGCTTACCCATGACCTGCATACAGCGATGACCAACTTAGACAAGAGTTATCCACAAGACTGTTCCAAAAAAAAGCTCCTGTAGAGTACAGGAGCTGTAAAAATCACTTAGCTATTAGTTAGCTATTAATTAGCCATTAATTAGTCTTTCTTAGTCTGATTTATCATTGAGTTTTCACTCAATAAAATCACCTAGTCAAGGTCAGGCATACTAAGTACTGCTTCAGTTTCACGCTCAATACCTTTCTCGAATCCAGCAGCGGCAGCCCGTGCACGACCAGCGTGCCAGAGGTGACCAACTAGGAAGAAGAAAGCCATCACAAAGTGGAAACTAGCCAACCAAGCACGAGGGTTGACATAGTTGAAGGAATTTGCCTCAGTAATAATACCACCTACAGAGTTGATGGAACCGTTAGGAGCATGGGTCATGTACTCAGCAGCACGACGTAGCTGCCAAGGCTGAATGTCATTTCTGAGCTTGTTAACATCCAGACCATTGGGACCCCGTAGAGGCTCCAACCACGGACCTTGGAAATCCCAGAAGCGCATGGTTTCACCACCGAAGATGATTTCACCAGTAGGAGAGCGCATCAGGTATTTACCCAGACCAGTAGGCCCTTGGGAAGACGCAATGTTAGCACCTAGGCGTTGGTCACGGGCTAAGAATACGAAAGACTGAGCTTGAGACGCTTCAGCATTGGTAGGACCATAGAACTCGCTAGGATAAGCGGTGTTGTTGAACCACACGTAGCAAGAGCAAATGAAGCCCATCATGGACAAGGCACCTAAGCTGTAGGAGAGGTAAGCTTCTCCAGACCAGACAAAGGCACGACGAGCCCAGCCGAAGGGTTTAGTCAGAATGTGGAATACACCACCAAAGATGCAGATCAGACCAATCCAGATATGACCGCCGATGATGTCTTCCATGTTGTTGACACCAATAATCCAACCTTCACCACCGAAGGGAGCATCGACTAAGTAGCCGAAGATCACACCAGGGTTCAGGGTTGGGTTAGTGATCAAACGAACAGCACCACCACCCGGTGCCCAAGAGTCATAAACACCGCCGACGAACATAGCCTTGATCACCAGCAAGAAGGCACCCAATCCTAAGATGATCAGGTGGAACCCGATGATACTAGTCATCTTGTTCTTATCCTTCCAGTCGTAACCAAAGAAGTTAGAATAACTTTCTAAGGCTTCAGGACCACGAACGGCGTGATAAATACCGCCAAAGCCCAATACGGCAGAAGAAATCAGGTGTAGGACACCAATAACAAAGTAGGGGAAAGTGTCAATAATTTCGCCACCAGGACCAACACCCCAACCTAAAGTAGCCATGTGAGGGATTAGAATCAATCCCTGCTCGAACACAGGCTTTTCGGGAATGTAGTGAGCAACCTCAAACAGGGTCATTGCGCCAGCCCAGAAAACGATCAGGCCAGCATGGGAAACATGAGCTCCCAGCAACTTACCGGAGAGGTTGATTAGACGGGCATTACCAGACCACCAGGCGAAACCGGAAGATTCTTGGTCGCGATTGCCCGCAACCATACCAATATTATTAGAGAGCGTTACCACGCGGTAGTACCTCCTCAGGGAACTCAAAGTTTTGGTGAGGTTGGTCTGCTGGAGCCATCCAAGCCCGCAGACCCTCATTTAGCAAAATGTTCTTGGTATAGAACGTTTCAAATTCTGGATCTTCTGCTGCCCGGATTTCCTGGGACACGAAGTCATAGGCTCGCAGGTTCAATGCTAAACCTACAATTCCTACTGCACTCATCCACAAGCCAGTTACTGGCACAAACAACATGAAGAAGTGTAACCAGCGCTTGTTGGAGAAGGCAATTCCGA
>NZ_JAAHHU010000433.1:0-3553 GCF_010672095.1 Moorena sp. SIO3I6
TCTGGCTCATTCTGAATCTTCGCGTTCATTTCTGCCCCAATGGGACAATTTCCAAGGTTTACAAAAATACGGTTGTCTTGACTTTAATGCCTGTGGGTGAGTAACCGCCGACGGTCTCAGGGTCAGCAGTAATTAAACATGATCAGATGGTCACGTTATGTGACGCTTTGTATCAGTTTTGTAGAGCAGTGTAGAGGTAATAGAGAAACTTAGTTCTAACGAATTAGATTAAAATCCGTTTTAGAGGAGCCACTGTCAAGGATTGTACTGTAATGAGGAGCCGTATGATACGTGCATTGTCACCTACGGTTCTGGAGACGAATCAGTGGGGTGACTCACTGGCTTAGTTTGATGGAAACTGCCTGCGGGTATCCAGATCAGAAGTGGTATTCAAAGCAAAAAATATAATAAATAATTGGTAGATAAAAAAATGCTGGAGTTAATTAATCGTTATCAATATGGGTTTGTTTCTATTCCTGTAATCTTAGCCTGTAGAGAAAAAGGATTATTTGGCTTAATAAAACAAAAGAGAATAACTCACCGGCAAATAGCTAATATTATAGGGGCAAATACAGGTCATCTGCAAGTGGCCTTAAAAATGATGGAATCCCTAGGTTGGCTATCAAAAAATGAAGTTGATGAATACTCGCTCACGGATAATTTTCAACCATACTATTCGATTCCTGAAAAAATATTAGAATTATACAATCTACCTATAGAGTCATATTTACTAGGAAAGGAGAAGCCTGGTATTCTTAAAAGTTGGATAGAGCTTTCTCAACAACAGTGGAATATTAATGATAGAACAATTGCAGATTTCTTAGATGGGGTCTTAATAATACCAATTATGCTAGGGCTTCACAAGCATGATTTATTAGCAGTAGATCAAGAAAAGCCTTTATTATCTGGTGTGAATCCTCATATAAAAGAAGAATTATCAACATTGTTTATAGCTAAAGGGTGGGCTTATAAAATTTCGCAAAAGGTTAAACAACATAGCCATAAATTAGTTGATGATGAAAATAGTTTATGCTTAACTGATGTTGGTAAATTTATAGTAGATAGAATACTAATTACTGGAGTTACTGCTTCCTATACTCCTATGTTGTTGCATATATCGGATGTATTATTTGGAGATTGTAAAACTGTATTTTGTCGGGATAAACAGGGAAGCGAAAGTCACATTGATAGAAAATTGAATGTGATGAGTAGTGGTTTTCAACACCAGAAGTTTTTTGCTGATGTAGATGAATTAATTCTGAATATTTTTAATAAGTTACCCTATTCTGATCAACCAAAATATGTTGTAGATATGGGTTGTGGCGATGGTACACTGCTCAAAAGGGTTTATCAATTAATTAGTACAAAATCTGCTAGGGGAAAAGTGCTAGACAAATATCCAGTGCAGATGATTGGAGTAGATTATAACCAAGCATCGTTGCAAGAGTCGGCATTGACTTTAGCAGGTATTCCTAACTTGCTAATTAAGGGGGATATTGGAAACCCACAACAAATGATATCCGACTTAAAAACTCAGGGAATTGATGATCCAGAAAAAATTATCCACATTCGCTCCTTTTTGGACCATGATCGTCCATTTATCCCTCCTCAAAATTTAGAAGCAGCAAAAAGGCGGAGCCAACTTTCTTACCAAGGGGTTTATGTAGATTCAGACGGAAGTTTGATTCCTGCACAGATTATGGTACAAAGCTTGGTAGAACATTTGGAAAAATGGTCTGATGTGGTTACTAAACATGGGATGATGATTCTGGAAGTTCATTGTTTAGAACCAAAAGTAGTCAACAGATTTTTAGACAGTAGTAATAGCCTCCATTTTGATGCCTTACAAGCTTTCTCAAGTCAACATTTGGTGGAAGCTGAAGTGTTTCTCAGTTGTGCTGCTGAAGTAGGTTTGTTTCCTAAGTGGGAATTTTCAAAACGATATCCTCAGAATTTTCCATTTAGTCGCATCAGCTTAAATTGTTTTGAGAAAAAACCTTATAAGTTGCGCCATCCTACACTTAAGGATTTACCTGATTTAATAGCATTAGAGGCATTGTGTTGGTCAGAAAATCTTCGGGTTGATAAAGAAGAAATCCAGAGGCGGATTTTTAATTTTCCACAAGGGCAGTTTATTTTAGAACTTGAGGAAAAGATTGTTGGAGCTATCTATTCCCAAAGGATTGCTCAGACTGAAGTTTTGGAAAATAGAACCTTTGTCGAAGTGCCGTCATTACATACTGAATCAGGAGTAGTGATACAATTACTAGCTACGAATATTTTGCCAGAGTTGCAAAATCAAGGGTTGGGGGATCAACTACTGGAATGGATGCTTCAGTATTGTGCTGTGATGGGTTGTGTGGAAAGGGTTGTGGGAGTGACTCGTTGTCGTAATTATTCAGACTATTCCCCAATGCCAATGGCAGAATATATCCACAAAAAAAATGATTCAGGGCTACTGGTAGACCAGATTTTGCGTTTTCATCAGATTCATGGGGCTAAAATTCAAAAAGTTCTTCCTGGTTATCGCCCCACAGATATAGAAAATCAAGGTTGTGGTGTTCTGATAGAATACGATATTCATCATCGTCAACGTTTTGATGGTGTAGGAAATGAAAAAAATCGGCAGGGAAAAGTAGAAATAGAAGCAGATGTAGATGAAGTAGTGGCAAGTTGTGTTCGGACAGTAATGAATAAGAAACGCTCTTTTGAGTCTGAACGCCCACTGATGGAGATGGGAATCGAATCTTTGGAACTGTTGGAACTTAAATATTTATTGGAGAAAAAGCTGGGAGTAAAAATAGAGCCTAATTTCTTCTTTAAGTATGGAAATTCAAAGGCGATCGCTAGTTATTTTAAGGGAGAAACACCAGTTAAACACAAGAATATTTCTGAGTTATTGCCAAAAATCACACAACCAGATCCAAAAGCTCAAAAAACTGATTCAGGTTTTTCGGCTGCTCAATTAGAAAATGGGATAGCAATTATAGGTATGGCTTGTCGATTTCCTGGAAATGCCGATAGCCCCCAAAAGTATTGGTCACTGCTGTGTAATGCCATTGATGCAATTACGGAAGTACCTCTGAATCGTTGGGATATTGAAAACTATTACAATTCTGATAAAAATCAACCAGGAAAAATATCTAGTCGTTATGGTGGTTTTATTTCTGAATTTGACAAATTTGATGCAGATTTTTTCCATATTTCGCCCCGTGAAGCTATACACATAGATCCCTGGGGGGGCGACAAGCGCCCTGTAACCCTTGATATATCTTAAATTGACCAAATTATGGTAAAAAAAGATAGGTCATAAATTGTCAATACGACCTATCAATTGAAAATGCTACCAAAATTCTATCAAAAACATCTAAAAAATCTACTTTGTGAATCTCAATTATTGTTTTTTTACCTTATAATAATAATTATACAAGACACCAAAAATATAAAACTTGAAAAAATCGCAGAGTCACTCCCTTTACCCATTCAATTTCAATCACGACGTAAAAAACTACAGAGATTTTTGTCTTTGCCAGTATTTGATGTCAAATATTTG
>NZ_JAAHHU010000434.1:0-3551 GCF_010672095.1 Moorena sp. SIO3I6
ATAATTGACAGGTGGGCTGGTCTTCCGAGAATAGAGTAATTTGCGCTTTCAGTTGCTGAATCAGTGCTCCCCCTCGGACGGAAGAAAAATCGATATAGAGCTTCTGGTCTTCTGCCTGGGTGAGATCAAGGGTTTTGCTTGGGTTAGTGGCTTTGTAAAACTTGGTGAAATTTAGAGTCATCAGGTGTGGGGTGTGGGGTGTGGGGTGTCAGATCATCAAGGGTTCAAGACTGTTTATGTATCATAACTAATGCTGCGAGTTTTAATTACTTTTTTGGTATAATAATAGGCTATTTTTGTCTATAGTAATCCATGGCACTAAGGGTAGGCTAGCTTAGGCAAGTGCGATCGCATCAGGGTCAGAGCCTCGTGATTGAGACTCTGACCCTGATCAGCCAAGCTGACCCCACTAGCTCAATGACTTGGACTTCTCGGAAAATACCATTTAAACTTTCCCATAGACGCGCTATGGGAGGATACAATTCATGGCAAGCCTTAATCTCAAAGAAGAAGCACGTAAATTAATCGATAAATTACCAGAAGATTTTAGCTGGGCAGACCTAATACAGGAAATTCACCTCCGCCAAGATGTTAAAACTCAATCGGCTGACAGTAGAGAAGCTCGAAAGATACCTGTAGTAACAGCTATCTTCGATGGTGAGGTTTTACGCTTAGAGCGAACTGTTAATCTAGAACCTGGCAAGCGCTACGCGATTGCTATTGAGACAGAAGTGAAAACAGTTACTAGCCAAAATGCCTGGGATTTGTTAGAAGAATTTGCTGGAACAGTTGAAGCACCATCAGACTGGGCTATGGAACATGACCATTATTTGTATGGTACGCCTAAGTCTAATCTTGAGTTTGAATTAAGAATGTAGACAATTAATAATTTATAGCGTTTCTAGGATTTATGAGGTACGCTTATCAATCTCAAAGTCCCCCTTGATAAGGGGGATTTAGGGGGATCCATTTGTACCTAATGGCATATAGAATTGCTATAGCGTTTTTCATTCTAAATTCTTCATTATACATTCTTAATTCTGCATTCTTCATTCTTCCAGCAAACAATCACAAAACGCCTTCAGTTCTGGATTGACAGAACTATTCCTGAAATAACTACTTAGCCAAGCACAACCCCTAGCTAAGAGTCCATCTAGGGTGTCCACCGGCCACAGCTTGATGGTATCCCCGTCTATGGTAGCCAGTTGCGTCCCATCTGGGTTGAAAACCATGGGATTCCCCTCGAATTGAGCAATTTCACGACCCCTTAAATCCCACAGGCGCACCCTACGGTCATCTCCAGCGCTAGCGAGCAGCTGACCATCCCGGCTAAATGCCACCTGGCTAACCTTACCCTGATGCCCCTTCAATTCCTGGACTTGCCCAGTGTTGACATCCCACAACCTCACCATTCCGTAGTCTCCAGCGCTAGCCAGCAGCTGACCATCCCGGCTAAATGCCACCTGGCTAACCTTACCCTGATGCTCTTGCAATTCTTGGACTTGCCCAGTGTTGACATCCCACAACCTCACCATTCCGTAATCTCCAGCGCTAGCGAGCAGCTGACCATCCCGGCTAAATTCCAATTGCCAAACCAAACCTTCATGCCCCTTCAATTCCTGGACTTGCCCAGTATTGAGTACCCACAATCTTACGATTCTGTCCTCTCCAGCGCTAGCGAGCAGCTGACCATCCCGGGTAAATTCCAGCTGCTTAACCCAACCCCGATGCCCCTTCAATTCTTGAACTTGCCTAGTGTTGACATCCCACAATCTCACCATTCCGTCCTCTCCAGCAGTAGCGAGCAGCTGACCATCCCGGCTCCATTCCACCTGGTCAACCCAACCCTGATGCCCCTTCAATTCTTGGACTTGTCCAGTGTTGACATCCCACAACCTCACGATTCCGTCAACTCCAGCAGTAGCGAGCAGCTGACCATCCCGGCTAAATTCCACCTGCTTAACCCAACCCTGATGCCCCTTCAATGCTTGGACTTGTCCAGTGTTGACATCCCACAACCTCACGATTCCGTCAACTCCAGCAGTAGCGAGCAGCTGATCATCCTGGCTAAATTGCATCTGCCAAACCAAACCTTTATGCCCTTTCAATTCTTGGACTTGCCCAGTGTTGACATCCCACAACCTCACGATTCCATCCTTTCCAGCGCTAGCCAGCAGCTGACCATCCCCGCTAAATTTCATCTGGTAAACTTTACCCTGATGCTGCCCAAGTCTAGGCTCCTGAATGTGGTCAAGAATCATTTGTAAAGCGAGTATTGGAGTAGCAGCGGGATAGTCTTTCAAGGGAGTATTTTTGGTGACCATTGCTTTCAATGCTTTCCCGGTCTCCATAGCTGCTACTAAGGCATCAAACGGGCTAGAGTTAAATTGATGAAGATGTGTAACTCCTGCTCGTTCTAGTTTTAGTCCTTCTTGCTGCCCTTGCTCTAAAATCCTATTTTCTTCCTCAACCTTTACCAAATATGTTTTTATATCACTCTCATATCTATTATCAATTGGGTCTACTAAATAATCATGAACCAACTGATAGCAGTATTCTGTTACTCCTTGACTCTTAAACACTAAACCAGAGTCCACTAAAATTTCTAAAATCAGGGTGAGCTGCTCTAGGGGTAAGCTTAACCCAGTAGCTAATTCAGTCTCAGTTTTTAAGGGTCTCAGCTGCTTATCATCGGTCAACAGAGACAACAATTTCCAGGTAGTTTCTCGGTGCTGTGGTCCACAATCCGTAACCACAGCGTCCAGATAACGATCTAGTAGTTTTGCCTTATCGCCCCATTGTTGATACCTCTCCAAGGTCACAATTCCCTCGGTTTCTAATTGCGCTCCCACTATCTGCAACTCAATCGGACGCACTTCTCCCGTTTCTGCTGCTAAATCTTCCACTAATTGCTCAATTAGCGCTTTTTCTAAGGAAAAATTACTCTGCTCCGTTAACCGTTGAATCAAGGCTTTTGCCTGGGGCTGATCAAAATTACCTAAGTAATAGAGAACATTCTTGCTGAGAATATCATTATTGACTACATCTAAACTAATCAGACGGTCATTACACTCTAGTAAATAAGAGATATAATCTGAACGCAATGCTAGAATAACTTGCACTGCGTCAAGGGTTAGACAATCCTTTAAAAATTGATAAAAAACTCGTCGTTGCTGTGGCTTATGATACTCAAATAAAAATTCTTCAAACTGGTCGAAAATTATAACTGTCAGTCGATTATTGTCACCATTGTGTCGCAGCTGTTCAATAATTTTGCCCAGAATTTCTTCCCTCTCTCCCTTCTTTTCCCACTCTCCAGCCTGCTGTTTTCCAATTATCCTTTGAGTCAACCTATTTTCCCACTGGGGATAAACGCTGAGCAACACCGGCTCTACATCCCGACCTGCAATACGGTCTTGCTGTAATCTAGGAATTAAACCTTCCTCAAGTAGAAAACTTTTTCCCACGCCGGAGGAGCCACAAATTACTGTTAGTTTGTGGTCTTTGCGAGCAATACGCTCAACTAAGTCATTAATCGCTTGCTCTCGACC
>NZ_JAAHHU010000435.1:0-3542 GCF_010672095.1 Moorena sp. SIO3I6
AAACCTACCCCTGTTAGATCTCCCCATCTCCCCATCTCCCCATCTCCTCATCTCCCCATCCCCCCATCTCCCCATCTCCCCACCCTCTACCCCCGAACAATACTCTGGACAAATCACAAGAGTTGATAGTACCAATGTTCTATAGAGCAATCACAAAGAACGACCATTTTTTGTCCAGAGTCTTATGGAAAACCTCACATCTGCCCAACAAGAACTGTACGATTGGCTGGTTAATTATATTCGGGTGTCACACCATGCCCCTTCGATCCGGCAAATGATGAGAGCAATGAACTTGCGCTCACCAGCACCGATTCAGAGTAGGCTGGAACATTTGCGTAGCAAGGGATACATTGATTGGACGGAAGGAAAAGCCCGGACGATTAGGCTGCTGCGGCATTGTAATTTGGGAGTACCTGTTTTAGGAGCGATCGCAGCCGGGGGTCTAGTGGAACCCTTCACCGACACAGTTGAAGAGTTGGATATATCTGGCTTCTTCCAGCAACCAGGTAACTTTGCTCTGCGGGTTACTGGAGACAGCATGATCGAAGACTTAATTACAGAAGGGGATGTGGTGATTATGCGACCAGTGCCTGATCCCGATGACATCAAGAATGGTTTAATTGTAGCGGCACGGGTGGATGGACATGGTACTACCTTGAAACGTTTCTATCGTAAGGGTCACAAAGTTACTCTTAAACCCTCTAATGCTAAGTACCATCCCATAGAAGTGATGGCAAAACATGTCCAGGTTCAAGGAGTATTAGTCGGTGTCTGGCGGGGATATCAGCAGAATTTAACACCCGCAGCGATACATTAGACTTTCCAACAGTTGTCCGGAATAGGGAACAGAGTTTCCTATTCCCATCGGCTATAATTACTAGTTATTACTCTTCATCCTCATCTTCAATCGCTTCATCCAACCTATCATTAGCATCTTTAGCTAGCTTAACAAAAGCAATATTCGATGCTAATCCCACCGCCGTAGTCACTGCTCCTTCAGGTGACTGTTTAAAAATTAATAATCCTGCGCCGATTAGACCCACAATCCCGCTTAGAATTGTAGCTCCGACAAGCAAGTTAAAGGAAAGCTTGGCTTGACGAATGCGCTCGTTCAAGAAGCGGGTTTCTGGGTCAAATTCTTTGTTTGCTTGAGACATAATCTATTCAGCCTTTAGTTGAGTAACGCTCTTATCTCCAACTATAGGCTCTCAAAACTAACAGTAAGCATTTGTGGATCAAAGTTCACTTATTTCACGGTCTTTACTATGGGTGAAGCTCGAATAAAATATCGTGATTATTGCTTCACTGCTTCACAAATAATCGTGAAACTAGGGGAACAGTTGCGTAGGGTGCGTTAGGGGCGGGCTAGCCATGATTTTGCGCCTCTTCGTTTCTGGTTGAAACAACCCGCCCCGTAACGCACCATCATGAGTAGTTGATGTAGGGTGGGCAGTAAATAGAATCCCGATGGTAAGCTTTGGAATTGGTATGATTACTGCCCACCTTACAATTCATACCCTATTTTACAATTAATTTCCTGTTGGTGGGCAGTGCCGATTTAATTTACTACAATCTTGAAAATTTCTAGGAAGCACTGCCCACCCTACGATTTATTTTACTCTATTTTACAATTGATTTTCTGTTGGTGGGCAGTGCCGATTTCACTGACTAAAATCTTGAAAATTGCTATCAAGCACTGCCGGGAGCAGGTCAAAGTCGCAGAACAGATGAACTATATACTATCAGAGCAAGCTAAAACCCATGAGGGGGCTATAGCTTTACTACAAATGCTCTGCATAAGTGAAATGCTCCCTTTTAATTTCGACCTTAACCGATAATCACGGCTAAGTTATGCCACTGAGGGGGTTAAAATTAGCCTGTAAGCTCTGTTTGGCAAGGGTTTCAGTTGGATTACCTTTGATAAGATGTCCCCAGCGTACCCCATAGCAATTAAACTTGACCAACGAAAAAATTAGGTTTCTAGACTTGGCCATCGCAAATAGGGGCGTTAATCAACCTGTCAATCGACCCAATCTTTTTTTGGATAGCATGGCTGAAAAGCTTACCCCAAGCCATTTTTAGCCTGGTTGTCACCCCTGAAGGTTATGCCATCATAGCGATGCAGAGGTGCGACCCGTGGCGAATTTAATTCGCCTACGGAAAGCGCACCTAAGCCTTCATGCGGGGGTTCCCCCCGGAGACCAAACCTGATTACGTTGAGCCTTTATGGTTGGTAGGCTATGCAGAAAAGGGGTAAAACTTATTGATTAAGGCGAGCCTGTCTTACGGTAAATTCAAACCACTCGCGCAAAGCATGGCTGACAATGACCAGCTGCTGAAAAGGTACCCTCAAGGGTACTGCCAAGCCGGGTTAGATCATTCTATAAATGTATTGATTGAAATTCATTACAGTAAAAGGTAAAACCCATGCCTTACAAATACTAGAATCCCTGTGTCTTCCAAGTTCCGATCAAATTGGGAGTAGATTAAAGTGGCAGAACAGATGAACTATGTACTATCAGAGCGTGCTAAAACCCATGAGGGGACTATAGATTTAGTACAAATGTTCGGCATTTGTGACATGCTCCCAGCACTGCCCACCCTACGATTTATTTTACTCTATTTTACAATTGATTTTCTGTTAGTGGGCAGTGCCGATTCAATCTACTACAAGCTTAAAATTTTCTAGGAAGCATTGCCCACCCTACGATTCATTTTAATCTATTTTACAATTAATTTGCTGTTGGTGGGCAGTGCCGATTCAATCTACTACAAGTTGATGTAGGGTGGGCAGTAAGTAGAATCCCGATAGTAAACTTTGAAATTAGTATGATTACTGCCCACCCTAGGATTCATTTTAATCTATTTTACAATTAATTTTCTGTTGGTGGGCAGTGCCGATTTAATTTACTACAAGCTTAAAGTTTTCTAGGAAGCACTGCCCACCCTACGATTTATTTTAACTTACGATTAATTTGACTCTATTTTACAATTAATTTTCTGTTGGTGGGCAGTGCCGATTTAATCTACTACAAGCTTAAAACTTTATAGGAAGCACTGCCCACCCTAGGATTCATTTTAACTTACTACAAGCTTTAAAATTGCTATCAAGCACTGCCATAGGATTTATTTTACTCTATTTTACAATTGATTTTCTGTTGGTGGGCAGTGCCGATTTAATTTACTACAAGCTTTAAAATTGCTATCAAGCACTGCCATAGGATTTATTTTACTCTCCACATTATCCATATTTAGTAATAAAAAAAATTCTAAATCTCTTGACATATTATTAATTTATAAATATATTAATAATATAAGCTATTTACAGAAGTCACGATTCATGACCAAGAACATTCCGCCTAACTCCGATGACAATAACACCCCAGAAAACCCTGGTCGCAAACCTAAGAAAGTCAAGCTGATCTTGATCGGTTCTCCTGAAAAAGTTTGGAAGACAATTATTGCCCTTTATGGCCTTAAATACGCCTATCCCAACGAGTGGAGCACTCCCGAGCCTACCGGGAAGCCTGATGAGGTGATGA
>NZ_JAAHHU010000436.1:0-3542 GCF_010672095.1 Moorena sp. SIO3I6
CCCAATAATCCAGCATCCGCAGGGGTAAGGGAGGTTCAGATTGGGGTAAGGTTTGAAATTCCAGATGCAAAATAGCATCAGCAACTCGCACAAAAAACAAGGCATCTGCCCGAATTGGTTCTGTGCTCAATTCGGTGTTGAGAATTTCGATATCCTCTGCTGGTTCTTGGTTAAATAACCAACGGGTAAAGGCTTGAGGATATTGTTCAACCAAATATTTTAGGGTGCTGTCGTAAGTCATTACACATCTGATCTAACTAAGTCAATTCTGGTTAAGTAATCGAAAACAGGGTTAAGAGCCGCAAATTCGACGACTCGAACCTATCCCAAATCATCTTCAATCAACCCAGGGCAAGGTATGTCGTAAATATCGGCTACTTAACTAACTTTTTAAATCCCAGTAAATCCCAACAATCATTAACGGGATATCGGGTAATAAAACCCAGCAAAACTTCTAGGTATTGTTGGGTTTTATTCTTCTATTTTATCATATTTATTAGCTATAATTTTACTGTTAATTTAGTTAATAACTTGAAGAGTTTTTTCGCTAAAATCGGGAGTGAATTACTTCAGTTAAATCTATTGATACCCCATAGCATAAAAAAAGGGGGGGAACAAGAATTATCGGGATTTTTGGGCAATAGTAGAGTGGGTAAGGCAAATCCAAACCCACTCTATCAGAGCTCAATGGCACTACTTTTTAGTGCTAAATCTAACGGGATTTTACTTATCCCTAAACTGGTTCAACCAATTGGTCAAATCCACTTCGGTTTCAAAATCTAATAACGCTTCTCCTAAATCTTCCAACTGGTCAAAGGATAATTCCTCAATTTGATTTTGTAATTGGGGATTTATCTCACCTAAGCGACGGCTAAGTAGACGCTTAATTAAATTAAGCTCATTGCGCTTTCCTTGTTCTAATCCCTGTCCTAATCCTTGTTTTAATCCCTGTTTTAATCCTTGTTCTAACTGGACTTTAGACTAAATTTTGGGATTTACAGAAATCTGCCCCAAAGCAATTAGGGCTTAAAACCTATACCTCAAGCCCTATAGAATGTTTTGGCTGTTCTTGGGCGACTTGATTATTTGCCTTTTTTGCCGAGTTTAGGAAATCCAGCCCTGACCCAAACACTTCAAAAAGTCTCGCGATTGCACAATTACCTCATAGCACAGGATCAAAACAAGTGCCTTAAAAATTGCTGTAATGCCTATGCATAAGGGGTTTGCTGTTGATTAAGTCAGTATGACTAATCTCGAAGATGCAGTTTCCGGCTCTCTTGAATTAGTCTAAAGTCCAGTTATTAGCTAATTTTGTTTTTCAACAAGGGTTGACCAATTAAAAATAAATCCTCAATATTATATCAATTAGCCAGAAAATGATAAAAGACGAATATACAGATATTCTCTTTATATTTGCTCTCTAGTGGTTATATCTTTTTGTGTTATTGACATTGTTGTTATCTTGTAAATAGTTACTGCGTATACTGAACTACTTAGCGATCGCAGACTTTCTTGCCCGAATAATGCGATCGCTTTTAGTTACGTGATCGAGTTACAAAGAGATTTGTCTTTTAGCCTTCAAATCCAACAGATTTATGAAATTCGATCAATCGGTTTATGCACATCCAATGCACGTCATTTATCTCTTCTTTTTTTGAAACAAAAATATCTTTTGCTCCGTGTGGATCATTGTGAAGTTTCAACATGAACTCAGCTAAATATGCTGCATTGGCCATGTGATAACCGTAGGAAGCTAAGCATAGATCTCCTTTACTACTATTAACTTCTCCCCACTTAGAATAATTTTTCGATATTTTGCCATAATCTTCTGGCTGATAAATAATTTCTTGGTTAGTGAAAATATTCATGGCGATTTTATAATAATCATAATACTTTCGTTCAGCTAAATTTTTACTAATAGAATGGTAGCTTAAGGTAAGGAATAAACCAACCATACATAATACTCCGGCGCTTTTGATTATGTCGCGAGTGATATACTCTATACAACTATTAGTAACTGATACAATAGGTTTCCACCAAGTGCTTCTATCGTGTTTGTCCATTACTTTTCGTACTCTTGATAGTTCGTAAAAATGAAGACGAAAACATTCCACACCTTTTAAAACAGTCTTGCGATTCCTTAGGAAATTATGCAACTTGGCTATTGTGTTTTCAACACGCTCTGTGACTATGTAATGGTAAGAATATATATAACTTTGAACACCTGATGACTTGATCTTTTCCTCTACTTCTTCTGGTCTTTCATTTAAGGCCACAAAAATGTAATAACCATTCATGTCTCCGGGCTCTTTTTCTAATATACCCATAAGATAGATGTACTTTTTTTGCATTTTTTCCTGATTTTGACTTGTATTACACCATTGTGGTTCTTTGGTATGGCAACCGGCTTCACTTTTTCAATCCCTGGGTTGGCACTATCCTCGTCTACCACTAAAATCCCTTTGAAAGGCTGAGTTTCATAATAGACCTTTGTGGCAATTCCTAGACTCCGAACGTTTTCTCGATACCACTCATTTAATTTCCGTAACTGAGGGTGATGAGCTTTTAGTTCTTTGACACTTACTGTGGTTTGTGCAAAAACCCCAATATTATCAATTAAATTAGCTAGATGAGACCCAGTGTGGGGAGTAGCCAGAAATACAATCCCTTTAGTCTGTTTAAGAATACTTTGGTTTTCAAAAGTTTGAGCACTGTTAAGCATCTCTTTAACTAAAAGCCCGCCCATACTGTGAGTAATAAATACTAATGGACGTTCACCGAGATCGCAGCTGTCTAACCAATCTAATAAATTACTGGCTTGATCGAAGAGCGGCATACTGCTGTTGTTTTTCCAGTTTGTCCCTTCAGCGTTATACCCAAAAGACCAGATGTTAAGACCTAGCTGATCTTTTCCTAACCAAACTGGCCAGAAGTCATCATCATCCTGTTTTCCCTTCGGATGCCACGTGCTTCTAGCATCCCCTCCCAACCCGTGAACAAATACGATATCCGCTTTGGCCAATGAGTTCTGGTGGCTTGAGATTTCCATCAAGCCGGTTAAATCACTCACCGATTAGCCTCCAGTTAATTATATAGTATTAACCAGTAGATGCTTGAAACCCAATCTCGATTTAGTTTAACACAGGGAAATCAGGGAACAGGGAACAGGGAACAAAAGTTATAACAATTCATTTTATAAACCTATCACAATTTATCTGATATCTTTTATTTTTTTTAGTTACTGTTGCCGATGATATCAGTAAAGTTAATCCAACAAAAAATGCCATTCTCTGAAAGAGATGCTACGCGATTTACCGAAGGTCACGCTAAGCGATCGCTAACATTTTTCTTCTATTCCCGATTCCCGATTCCCGATTCCCGATTCCCGATTCCCGATTCCCGATTCCCGATTCCCGATTCCCGATTCCCGCTTCCCGATTCCCTACTCCCGATTCCCGATTCCCGATTCCCGATTCCTGACTCCCGACTCCCGATTCCCAATTCCCAATTCTCACTTCCTTTCTCTTACATTCTCCTTCCGA
>NZ_JAAHHU010000437.1:0-3541 GCF_010672095.1 Moorena sp. SIO3I6
TACGAATTTCTGCTTCTAAGATTGGCTCAAGCCGTGAGATCAGGAGTTGGTTAACCTCGGCTAGGGTTAGACCTTCGGTGTCTGGGCGACTGAGAAGGGTGGAGTTGGTTAGCCACGGTAGAGTAATCACCTGTACCGGACCATTGTCGGTTTGAATCTTATGAGTGGTGATGGTATCTCCTACTACAAATCCAGGCACACCTAAGGTGCGGTAAATGCATAAGCTAGCACCTCCTTGTCCTTGGGAGTGTTGGTCGTGATTTCCTACTAATAAAACTGTAGGAATGTTTGCATCTACTAAGCGACGAAATTGATTGGCAAAGGCTTGTTGAACATAGGGTGGTGGTGTGGCATCGGGAAAGGCATCACCGCCAAAAAGCACTAAATCCACAGGCTCGGTAATAGCTCGGTCAATACATTTAGCTAGGGTATTGACAAAATCTTCTAAACGTGTATTGATTCCAGTAGCAGGGTTGATTCGTCCATGGGAGAAGCCACTACCCATGTGGATGTCAGATAAGTGAAGAATTTTGATCATTAGCCATGATATACAATTTCGATTTGATAGGTGAATATACACTCTGTCAGGGAAAGGCAATAGGCATCCTAGCAATAGGCAATAGGATAAGCCATGTTGCTCAAACGTTGCTAAAAATGTATAGGTTATTCGTCAAGAATTTCAGATAGAGCTTGATGGATGACCTGTTTTTGCTCAGAATCGTATCTGATACTTTTAACCGCGACATCTTCGACATTTAAGACATCTAGTACAACATCACCGACGTGATCGGTAAAGGTGGTATCCCACATCGCCTTGAGGAAAATCCCCACGGCTCCATTGAAATCTCTATGGATTTCATACCCACATTTGGGACATTTAAAATTCTTGGATCCTCCAAGTTTCCTATGGATGTGTCCGCATTTTGTGCAGGTCTTTGAGGTGTATTCCTCAGTTATTCTTACGAGTTTGGAACCGTACCGGTTACACAAATGCCCTAAAGTCTGCGAGAATTGGTAGAATGCCCAACTCATCATCGCGCGAGCAGTTTTACTCCTTAACTTCCTCCTCTTTTTAGCTACCATCTGAGAAGTCTCAAAAGTAGGCAGAACAATAATGTCGTAGTTTCTGGCTAGATAAGACGCTACTTGTTTATGAATCTCAGAACGCAGGTTTTTTATTCTAGTCCGTTGGCGTTCCATGGCTTTCCTGAGCTTGTAACGTAGCCTCTTGAATTTCCTCCCTTTGACTTTGTCATGCTTTGACTTTATTTGGTCGAGATGACTACAAAGCGTGGGCGTACTTGCTAAAATCACCATTTCCGAACTCTAAAAAATCCGAACCATCAAATCCTGTTACGAAAGTGCGGACGCCCGGATCTAAGGCAATAATTTTCTCGGTTATTGTTGGTTCAGTCCTTAGAGGCACAGGGAAGTGAGCAAACCACCTACCTTTGTTGAAGGTCAATTCAGTAGATCCCTTAGTCAGTACACAATAGTTGTGTCCCTTGAATTCTGGTAATGGTAGATGTTTTGTAGACGAAACCATCCAGTGGCCATTTTTATAGGCTGTAGGATCGAACTTTAGAGTAGCGGTTTGATCGCGAATACTCCTAAACCTGGCTAGTTTTCTTCCCCTGTCAGGGTTAAGTTTTCTTTTTTTCCCAATACCAATGTACTGTGGCTGTTTTTTCGTCTCCTTCCAGGCGGTGTAAGCTTCCATTGACGCATTGTCTAAAAGTTTTGATATACCTAGATCAATGCACCATTGAGGAATTAATCCAGAACTTTTTAAAAAAGTCCTAAATCCGTGCTTCCCTCCCTTCTTGGTAGTCTTAACATAGCCTTGTTCTCTGTTTAGATAATCAATAGATATGTTGTAGACCTTTCGAGAGGCGGCAACCCACTTCTTCCAGATCTTCTCAAGTTCCTTTACTGGATAAACTCGGTAACTCGCTGTCATCAAGGATTCGTTTTTTGTACTTCCTGAGTCCATAGAGTCGGCAACTAAAGACGTGGACGATTGCAAGGATATCTTCGACCATTTCCTGTTCTGGGCTGAGGTGCGTTTCGTCGAGAACCAGTATCTTTGTCTCAAATTTGCCGCACAGCCATGAGATAAGATCGAACCCAAAGCGGCAAAGCCGATCTTTGTGGGCAACGACAATAAGCTCGCAAGTGTTGCTGAGAACTCTGTCCAGTAAGGATTGTAGTCCAAATCTTTTGAAGTTGAGTCCTGACCCGATGTCAAAGATGACTTCACAACCGGGGTAACGAGACTTAAGAAAGCGTACTTGTTGTTCAAGGTCACTCTTTTGAGAGCGGCTTGAAACTCTGGCATATAAGATGATGTCTCTTTTTGGTTTGGCTGGTCGAATAGAGACAACTGAATCCAAGTCGTATCTTCTTTGACCTCCCGGCGTCTTGATCCCTTTGATTTTCCCGGCTTCGAGCCATCTTTCGAGAGTTCTCGTTGAAACTCCAAGTCTTTGAGCAGCGACTCTTGGTGGAACATAGTTGACTGACATCGTTCTCCAAAGAGCTACTCTTTAAGTCTAAGGCAAGATGTCGATTAATGTTACGCTTTGTCAGGAGTTTTATTGATCAGGACTCAACTCTCTTTCAAAGATGCTCCCAACTTTGATAATCCTCTTGATCACGATGGTGACAACAAGTACAATTTCAAAGTACAAGTAACTGACTTGGATGGGGCATTTACCGATAAAGATCTCTCGGTGATGGTGAATCCGTTGCCTACCCCGAATTCTCCTCCTGATGCGGTGAATGACAGCGACAGCACCTTTGTTAACACCCCTGTCACTATCAATGCCTTAGCCAATGACTCTGACCCCGATGGGGATGCTATTTCGGTTATTTCCTTGAATGGTCAGTCTATCAGTACTGGTGAAACCATCAATACTAACAATGGTTCGGTCACCTTGCTGGATAATGGACAGTTAGAGTTTACCCCAGATACTGATTTTACTGGTAATGAAAGCTTTACCTACGAGATCAGCGATGGTAACGGTGGTACTGACACGGCTGATATATCAGTGGATGTAACTGCTCCGCCCACTCCGACAGTCACACTTGTGGGTGATTCCAGCATCATGGAAGGTGATTCTGGTAGCTATCACGTTCAAGTTGATACTGTTAGTTCCCAAGATCGCCAAATCACACTCACGATTATGGATGGGACGGCTCATCGATTTGATAACAATAATGAGATTTTCCGTCAAATTGTGAATGGAGCAATTGATGGTAGCTTCTCCTGGGGACGTTATAGAGATGGAACGAATGCATTAGACAATACCACAGTAACCAACTTACGACCTGCTTATATTTCTAGAAGAGACTTTTCCGGCAGAGTGCCTTTAAACACTGTTGGTAGTGGCTTTGCTACACAAGTTGGGTCTAGCGCACAGAATTGGGACTTTAATGTCACCAAGAATGGAGTCCTTAATTTCGGCAACACAATAACAGTTACAATTGCAGCAGGACAAACTAAGTCGGACAGCTTTGAAGTTAATGCAGCACGCGAAGA
>NZ_JAAHHU010000438.1:0-3538 GCF_010672095.1 Moorena sp. SIO3I6
ATACCGAACTGTTTCTGGTCCTGGACAGGCAATACTACCTCTGACGCCCCAAAAACGAATAGTGAATAAGTTGTGGGTATTAGACATAATTTTTCCTTGCAGGCTTTTGCAGTTAGTTCATCAGTGAGGGTTTTCTGACGAAGAGGGTGTCAGTGTATGGTAATCCAGGAAGGGACAAAGGTAAAGCTAGAATAGTCAAGTACCCTTAGCCGAAGTCCTATTTCCCCTTACCTTTTCTAGCTAGAATTCAAGCACTTTGCACAGCACACCTTAGCACAAGAGTCACACTAAAAATCACCAACGATCTCACCTGGATTGTTACTGGTTAGAGGTGATTAGCTGACTGAATTCCTCTGTTGTTCTAGGGTGTGTCGATTATACAAAGTAGCTCAAGTTTACCAGTATAGTTCCTAAATCTGAAACTGTACTGGCTGATACCAAGTACTTCTTATTCCTATGATTCCCAAAAGCTTAGCAATATTCACCTGAATGTCTTGTAAGTTACACCACCAAATCATGTGATTTTGGTCACATCCTTGGCAGTGGTACCAGAGGAACACTACCCCTGACATAGATTCCCCCTCAAAGGTATGATCAACAGAAACCAGAGTAATGACCAATGACCAATCAAAAGATAGTTGTCAAAGTCGGCACATCTAGTTTAACCCAACCAGCAACAGGTCAGCTGGCCCTATCCACTATTGCTGCCCTAGTGGAAACACTGACTCGGCTGCGTTCTGAAGGTCATCAAGTGGTACTGGTTACCTCTGGCGCTGTGGGGATTGGCTGTGGGCGACTGGGGTTAACATCACGACCGAATACACTCGCTCTCAAACAAGCGATCGCAGCGGTTGGTCAAGGACGGCTGATGCGGATATATGATGACTTATTTAGTAACCTCAAGCAACCTATTGCTCAGATTCTCCTCAGCCGCCGAGATTTTGTACAGCGTAGTTGCTATGTTAATGCCTATGCTACCTTTCGGGAACTACTTCAGCTGGGGGTGATCCCAGTGGTGAATGAAAATGATACTGTAGCCGTAGATGAACTTAAATTTGGTGATAACGATACCCTTAGTGCCCTAGTAGCTAGTTTGATTGAATCCGATTGGTTGTTTTTACTAACTGATGTGGATAGACTTTACTCAGCAGACCCCCGTAAGGTACCGGATGCTGAACCAATTATTTCAATCAACAGCATTGAGGAATTAGCTGAACTAGAGGTACAAGCTGATGACTCAGGCTCTGGTTGGGGCACTGGTGGGATGGTAACCAAAGTTGCTGCTGCCCGAATTGCTACCAATGCTGGGGTCAGAACTGTAATCACTGAAGGACGACGTCCAGATAACATTGAAAGAATTTTACAGGGAGAATCCCTGGGCACCCAGTTTGCCCCCCAAACTCAAACCAATAAAGCCCGCAAACACTGGATTGCTTACAGTTTAGTGCCAGTAGGGAAACTCTATCTTGATAATGGAGCGCTAAAGGCAGTTTGTGATGGGGGCAAATCTCTATTAGCAGCTGGTATTACTCGCATAGAAGGGGATTTTCGCTCATCAGATGCCGTAGAGCTATGTGATAGCAATGGTACAGAAATTGCTAGGGGACTGGTGAACTACAACAGTAATGAATTACATAAGATTCGAGGACGTAAATCCGAACAAATCCTGACTATTTTGGGTTACAAGGGGGCAGAAACTGTGGTTCATCGGGATAATTTGGTACTGATGAATTAGGGAGTAGGCAGTAGGGAGTAGGGAATCGGGAATCGGGAATCGGGAATCGGGAATCGGGAATCGGGAATCGGGAATCGGGAATCGGGAATCGGGAATCGGGAAAAAATACTCTGTACCTGATTAGGTTAGAAACCGCTATACTGTATGTCTCTCAAGATTGTGCTCAATCAATAAAATCATGGTTTCGTAAGCATATGCGCTACGCGCACGCTGCTTGAGGTGCCGTTGGCCGTTGGCCACGCTACTAGATCGGTGCTTAAAATCAACCTTCCTTAGCCTGCGCAAACGGGAGAATTTAATAGTTCGAGATTAATGAAAATTGGAAGTCTGAGGAAAATCCCATCAGCAGACTTATAGCAGTCGAAGTAAAGGTTAAGACATATTTCTCTTCCCTATTCCCAGATCCGCTGTTCCCTGTTCCCTAAAAACCTCACTCAATTGAAAACCGCTATATACCCTTTGAGGATAGTTTTAAGTCGTGGCTGCCTCTTTGGCTGACTCTACCCAACTATCAAACAGTTCCTGGTTTGTCTTTACCCATTCTTCGGCATGGCGGCGAATATCTTTTGGAGTATTTTCACCATCTTGTACCAGTTTTTGTTCAGCATTCACATCCTCAATCGGAACCGTCATCAACTCAAACAGGCGTTTGGCAGCTGGATTGGCTGCTAAAAATTTCTTGTTGGCTATCACGCGAACTTGATCGACACCAACACCTAAATTTTTTCCGTCAACAGTAGTATCTTTTTCTGTTATATTTTCCTGTTCTTTAGGTAGAGAAAGAAAAGGAACCTCTAATCTAATGGTATCTTCTCCTGGCTTTAATACTGTCACTGACCAGTGGGGAATATAGCTATAAAATAAAATCGGTTGTCCTTGTTTATAGCGACCCAATGTGGCGGCCAAGAGAACATCATAGTTGCCTTGGTCATGTTCAATGGTATCGCGCAACTTGTAAGCATCGAGCTGATGTTCAATTACCAACTCACACCCCCAACCTGGATTACAACCAGTTAAGTTGGCTTTGCCATCCCCATCAGAGTCAAACAGTTTGGCAATCTTGGGGTCTTTTAGTTGTTCCAAATTAGTGATTTTGTATTGTTCAGCAGTTTTTTTATCAATCTGATAGCTTTGCAAAGCATCAGAAATAATTACTCCCACCTTTTCTAATTTTTGGTCACCACCGTTTTCTAAAAAAAATTTTTTGTGTATATTTTGCCAATGAACACTGTAGAAATCTACGTCGCCATTCCTTACAGAAATGTGTGCCAATGGAATACTAAGTTGTTTTATTTCAGCTGGTTTATAACCAACCTTTTCCAAACCAATATTGATGATTTCGGAAACAAATAAGGCATAGGTGGAAACGGAGGATGCAGAACTGACCTTGACTCCTTTACCTGCTGTGGATTGACTGCCATTTGGGGTCTGTGCTTCACAGGCGATTAAACTGAGGCATAAAGCTGCTGCTAAGATAGTACAAATAAATTTATTAATTTTCCTGATGGTCATTTCTTGGATTCTATTTGATCAAGTGCTATCGGGATGTTACAGCTAGATTTTGCCTGAAATTCTCGTAAGGTGCAATCCCGACTACTGACCATAGGGTGGAATGGGCATGTTGGTGGAATGGGCAAAATGCCTGTTTCATTTTCGGGCGGGCAGGATGCCCACTCTACTGCTATTGATTCGCGCAGCGGGCAGGATGCCCACTCTACGGCGTTGCTGAATTAAGGAATGAATGCGCGATCATCTGGTTTTATTAAAGCCCAGAATTGGGGGGCTAGGGGGGCGAAACCATAC
>NZ_JAAHHU010000439.1:0-3537 GCF_010672095.1 Moorena sp. SIO3I6
CTGAGGAGTATTACTAGGAGTAATCTCATCAGGATTGTTTTCTGGGTTAGGGCGGAAGTTGTCAGACATAGTAAAAAAAACGTTTTTAGGTTTATAATTATAATCATAACGATTATAAAATATTTTGTCAAGGGGTTTTATAATTTTTTTTGGGAGGGGTAATTGGAAGAAAATGTACGGATTAAGGAATGCGATCGCTTTTAGCGTGACCTTTGGTCAATCGCGTTTTTTTAAAGGGAACAGGGAGCAGGGAGTAGGGAGTAGGAAAAAGAGGGAATGTTGGGAAGCGATCGCTTTTAGCGGAAGGCTTCATCGCGTAGCGTATTTTTACAAAAATAAAAAAATAATTTTGAATGTATTCTTTAATCAAGATTTAAAATTTATAATCTAGTAAATAATTATACAGACAATACAAATTACCGATTAATTTTTCATTAACTGTCAAATAAAATCGATATTTTTTTGTGTTATAATAAGCAGGTATACAAAATTAAATGCACATTTTAAAAAACTAAAACTCTTGCAGGGTAAGGGTTACAGATATTGGAAGTAGGCAATTAATTCTGTGTATGTGCTTACATGGGTATTGTATTTGATGCATTTACAATGCGCTACTATATATAGCGTTTATAGGACTCATGAGGTACACAGGATTGTTTCACTCTTGGCTCTTGCCTAATCCCTGCTCCCTCAAACCTAGATATTTGTACCTCACAAGTCCTAGAATTGCTATAGTGAACTCGAAGCTAATGGGTGAGTTATTCAAGGGACTTCTACTAAACCTCAGGTTACAGCGATGTAATCTTTAGGTGGTTACATCTGACTGACCAATCCTTGGGTATGGATGACTTAGAGAATCTCTGGCCAAATCAGGAATTTAAGCTCTTAAGATTTACTTTATAAATTAGCTCTCAAGTTTTGTGGCTAGTGCTATGTAATCGGAGCAAGAGCTTTATTGAGCTAAAAGAGCAATTACTGACTCAGAAAGAAAATCGTATTCAGCACTTGGGAACTATGGTCATGATTTGATTAAAGTTGCCTAACATTTACGCAGATAACTTGCAGAGTTAAGAGGATATAGGCATGAGTGGCGATCGCAAAATCAACACAGAAGGTGGTAATTACAACGAGAAGATATATGGTAACTACGTTCAAGGTAATTATTATCCTGCTGGGCAAAACCAGACCTTAGCTGAAGCTGCTGCTGAGATTCAGCAATTACTTGAGCAGCTAGATAAATCTTATACTACTAACACTATCACTGGGCAAATGGAGCTAGCGACAGAAGTTATAAAGCGCATTGAAACTAACCCACCCCTAATGAACAGAGTACTTAGTGCATTGAAAGCAGGTAGTATCCAAGCTTTGGCACAGGCTCTCAACCATCCTGTAGCTAGCTTTGTTATTGCTGCTATGGAAAATTTGCAGAAGACTCAAGGGAAATAATTGCAAATAAATAAACCATGACTGGAGGTAAAAAAACTGAGCAGCGTAACGTTAATACCAGTGGTGGGAATTATAGCGAGTCACTAGGCAGAGATTATGTTCAGGGTAACGTCTACTACAATATAAACCGACTACCTTGGGTATTAACTGGACTAGGCTTATTAGCCCTTATTTTTTTTCTTGTTGTTGTGCCGAATCTCACAACTTCAAATAAGTTGAGAACAATTATACCCTCTCGGAATCGGGAATCGACAGATATTCCTTTACCTCCTCAAGAGTGGTGTCAAGATCCCAATCTTAGTAACGAAAGTAAATACAAATTGGGTTGCGAAGGATTTTAATAAAATTCCCTTGATTAAAATGGAAGCTATAGCAGTCGAAGCAGAGCTTAAGACATATTTCTGCTCCCTGCTCACTACTCCCTGCTCCCTTTCAACCAAAATACTCTGTCCTAAACTATACTTCGATTGCTATATGTTTACTTTTTCCAAATTAACGGCTGGACTCACAGCTCCATTACTATTGACTTCAGTTGTTATTTATGGCTGTGCTTCTCAGCAGTCAATGTCGGAGCTTTCAGGCAGATGGATCGTAGTTCAAGATGGCTCAGAAATTAATCCCTATAAGGATATCTTAAAAAGCTATTATCCCGATCGCTGGGATATCACTACCCATAACAATACACTATCAGTTGTTTCTTTTAATAAGACACCTCTGACTCGCACACCTTTGACTGTATAAAAAGCCAAACGTGAAGGTTCAAAAATTCGCTTAGTTCTCAGAAAAAACTCACACGTAGTCACTGAATATATCTTAACTTTCACTAGACCAGATAGAATCGAGGGACATTTTCACTCCACTGATACATCGCTAGGGGACTTAGGTATTTTTCCTGGAGAAGCTGGCACTATCTATGACGCAGGGAAAGTAATCATGACTAGAGAGAGCCGCAACTAAGATTATAGACAATAACTAGCTTTAGCTGGAAGTGAATTTATCTACAAACTACTAGTTAGAGCCTGAGTAGAGCCTGTTTTGTAAGAATAGTTTATGACAGAAGATAAAGAGCCTGAACAGCGCGATATTAACACTCAAGGTGGAAACTTTATTGAACAGCTTTTAGGAAACTATATTCAGGGAAATTTTTACAACATCCAGCTTCCTTTATTCTCACATAAAAGAATTGTCATTCCAACAATAGCTCTTGTCCTAACAGTAGTAATGTTCCCAGCTTATTATCCCATGATAATTTCACTAATCAACCGAAATTCTAGAATAGAAATTCTTCATATTGATGGAATCAGCAATGAAGGGGTAGTAGTAACTGTCAAAAATTCAGGGAGAAAACCAGGTAGTATTGGCTCCTCATTTCTAACAGTTAAAGGATTAATAAAACACGAAGTTATATTTCCTTTTGACAACGAAATACCTCTGAACGACCCGAAATTATTCATCAAATCTGGTGAAGAAAAAAGGATTGCTCTCAAACGTATTAATAATTGGGACGAGTTATCTAAAGAAGCTAGCTTACACTATAAAGAAATAATTAAACGAGATATACTTCCTTTAATGGACAACATGAATCAAAAAAGAGATGATCTTGGTTTGTCTTGCATTCTTAGTATAGAAATTAACCAATCTGATAAAGTTGTTGGGATAAAAAAAGAAATTGAACCTCAGTGGCGCTGTGTAAAGGCGCTGTTTGTATTCGTTCCCCCTTGGTAAATTTAAGTCAATTATTAAATTTTAATGGAACAATCGATAGAACAAAGTTACTCATACCAAGTTGCGGTCAAACGTACAAGCGATGATTTGTAACAATTGACGTAGGGTGGGCAGTGCTTGAGACAAATCAAATTAGCAAGCTAGTCAAATTATTAGACACTGCCCACCCTACGATAAATCCCAATAGAACAGTGAACAAATATAGGGTGGGCAAACAACGTTTACGGTAAGCATTCAGCCTGACAGGGGGACATAAAGCTTATAACGTACACAGTGCAAACTCTATAGCCCGCTCACCCTTCTTGTAATAATTGAGCCAACGACGGTTAATTTCCAAAAGTTCGTCCACTATTTTTTGGCATAATC
>NZ_JAAHHU010000044.1:0-45432 GCF_010672095.1 Moorena sp. SIO3I6
TGGGTGCCTTTGCTGGGGCAGCAATTACCCAAGCTGGAATTGCGGGTTATGGGGCTTATGCTGTTGGTCAAGCGGCACAGGTTTATCTCGAACAAGGTTGCTCTTTCGGACCACTAGGAGCAAGTACTGTCATTAAAGAAATTCTAGACCGGGTGGAGCCAGACACTATTGTTTTCCGTCTGCGGCAAGAATTGGAAAGACAGCTAGGAGAGTGATAAAACTTAATTCCTTAACCTTTTCCATAATTTTACCTAAATTTTATACCTGGTAAGTTTTTTACCGGACTCGTAGATTGGGCATGTGTAGATATTCAGTAGATATTCAACAGAGAAAAATCACTGCCAGCCCATCGCGATTCAGGAGAAGACCCATGTTCAAAAGACTAATTCAAGCCGCCATACTCACTTTATTGCTTCACCTAATTGCAAACCTGACACCACCAGACTCTCAACAGCCTGTCAATTTGTCACCCTCAGACGTGAAACTTGTCTATGTCTTGAGCTAGACCATCTGTCAGTTTTCCAAAGGGATTTTTATGGGGGTTGTGGGCTGGATAATTATCCATGGTTCATTATCCATGGTTCATTAGTGTTCATTAGTACAGTTGCCATGAACCATGAACCATGAATCTTAGAGGAGACTAAAAATGGTTAACCAAATGCATTATCCCAAACATAATCGATCAAGGTTTTAGCCTCCTGTAGAGGTAACACTTGACAACGACCTTGGTGATCATAGGTCAGCAGAGGGATTGGACATCTAGTCCCTTGTTCTAGGTTATCCTTTAGAATTTTGCCCTGTATCTCTTCCAGGTTACGCAGGCAATTATTGATATCAAAGTCAATTTTGGTGTCAAAATTATCATCCATCCATGCTTCAATTTGGTCATCCAACTCTTTAGGGTTAAGCAGCTTTTTACTAGTTAATAAGTGATAATAAACCAGAATAATTTCCTTACATTCTTCCTCTTCAGCGTCATCAATCAAAGACTTAAACACACCAGCATTAATGGCCAAATTTTTGAATAAAAGGGTCTCGGTAACAATTTTTTGAAATTTAATCTGCTTATTTTGATAACTTGTGTACTGCTTAAAGGCAAATCCCCCGAAGGCGATCACCACAGATAAAGTAGTGAGCAGTACAGCCATAATATCATGGGATTTTTCCTGATCAATTCTGAAGCTTTCGACCCCCAGAGCGAACAAAATTATCCCCAAGATAAAGATAAGTTGGGGAAGAACTTTGACCAGAAGAGGAATGGCAGCTCCAATGGCAGGTACACCAAATAATAGGCGGTCTTTCCAGGTCATTCCTATTTTAACATTTGGAAATAGGAATTCTAGATCAAATTTGGGAATATTGCCATAGAGATAAACATACATTTTTCCGGGAACAAAGTTAAGACGTTTGTTTTTTTTAGTCTTTTTTGAATCAAAATAAGATTTATCTTTGAATTTAATCAATAAAACGACTCGTTCATAGATTTCAATTTTTTGTTCAGTTTTTTGTAAAAGTTTGTTCAAAAAATGAATTTTAGCTCTCTCTCCTCTACCATAGCAAACCATTTCCTCAAAGTCATCAAAATCTATATCAGTCTTTAGTTCAATCAATGACTGTTCTGACACAGCTTGTTCCAGGAGGTTTTTCGGTAAGGGAAAGTAATTGGCACTTTTCAGGAGAGTTGTCAAGGTCGATATCAATTTAGCTTCCATCTGACTCTTCTGATCTGGAGTCAGTGCCTTGATCGACTTGGTGTCAGCATCAGGATTAAAGGGAGCAAAGTTATCCTTTAAATTCTCCAGGGTTTGATGGAACTGAAAATGATAATAGGCTGACAGAATTTCACAAAAATCCCGAAACTTCTGGGAGTTGGTAGGGTCAAGTTTTCCATCTTGAAGACAAAGTTCGATCAGATCGGTTCGACGGTAAGGGATAAAGGCTTCCCGGTCTTGATATATAGCCATCATTGTGCCACTAAACTGCTGTATAGTTCACATTAATAAAATTATGTTGGTTAGAGCATGAGCACCGGTTAACTAACAAATCGACTGGAGCTATAGTTATAGAGTTACCAGCCAATCCTGGAAAGGTAACAACTCGCCAGGACTAAAATTGATATTTTTTTAAATCAGTGGTCTAGGCTAGAAGCTTCCGAAAAGTTGTTCAGCCTTAGGATTGGAATTGTCTAGGATTGCTTAAGCGATGAGTAACTACTATCATCAAAATAACCCACAACCGCCAGACCAGGTTAGTCTGGGTTAGCTTATGATCTAACCAGCTGAGCTGTTTCCAGCTTTTCGATTGGGAAGTTATGTCAGAATTGATATCGGTAATTCGTTGACTTTTGTTAAGTTGATCCAACATTAATTGCTGGCTCGGTTTTTTGATTGTGATCATGTTGCTACGAACTTATCCTTTTCCCCTAAGCATGATCAGGGATGGCTACACCAGCCAAGTCGGCTTGGTGGGGATTAGGGTGAAAAGGATATCTGGATTTAAGTGATTCATTTATAGTAGAACCAAGGGTAAGCAGCTTAAACAGCAACAACAAAAATCTTAAAAAAGCTTAATACCCGGTATTGATTGACAAATGAGGAAGATTATGCATAGAGGACTTTGAAGCGATAGCAATTTTTGAGCGCAATTTCTTAGACAGTGAGCGCTCACTCCCTTATTAGTCAAAAGAATTGAAGTAATTTAATAATAAATAAATGTAAGCATTCAGCTATCAGCTATCAGCCTATGCGCGTAGCCCATAGGCTTACCAATAATCTGCTGATACCGAGCCCGGTTAAGTTCTTATAATTTTTGGCTTTTCGTGACTTTAAAGTTGATAATTTTCAATTTTCAATTTTTAAGTCACAGCCATGAGCTCTACCGTATTATAAGTAATTAACCGGACTTGGGATCAGGTCTTAGAATTTGAACGTAGTTCTCAGAGCACCAATCACGACATCCTCGTTATCACTGTCTCCAAAGGGAGCAGCAATCCAGATTAATCCGGGAGTAATCGAGATATTATCATTTACCTGATACTTGTAGAAGCCTTCAACATGAATGGCGGTATCATCATCACCACCAACATAAGGCTCAGAACCAGCGATTATACCAAGTAAGTTACCTTCTTTGCCAAAGTCTGGTAATGCTAGTCCTAGACCGTAGTACCAAATCTCAGCATCACCATTGCCACCAGAAGCTTGTTCAGCATCGGTGTAGCCACCATAGGCATTAATTACTAAATTGGGAGAGAATCGAAAAGAGGCTTCTACGCCGTAGGAGTTAGTGTTGGCCGTTACATCTCCTCCCTCACCAAAGGGTGCCCTGGCGTTTTCAGTTCCGACACCTGTATCAAAGATAGCGTTGCCATCATCAAAGTCATTGAAGTAGGCACGAACGTAGGTGAAGGCTAACTGGAAGCTGTCGCTAGGGGAAAATGTCAGCTGACCTAAGGCAGAAAACTCACCATTGAATAAACCCTGACCTTCAGAGGGGTCAAAGGAATTGCCACCAAAGTAACCTGCACTCAATACTACCGCATCGGCGAGGCTAAAGTTGATGCCTAGTCCACCACCTGCGCCTAAACCAATTTTATAGATGGGGCTAGATTCAGCATAGCTGGAAAGAACACCGCTAGCGCCAGTGAAGTCATCCAGGTAGGGGCTGACGGTGGGGACGAAATCTTGCCAAAGGGGAAAGGCAGCTGGCAGATAAACATCAATATTATCCCCAATCGGGAAGTAGTAGGCTAGCCAACCAATACCCAGATCGTTGCCGCTGTCAAAGCTGTAAGTAAAGGCACCTTGGTCTGTGCCATCAAAGGTAGCTGCATTACCGGCATCCAGACGGGTGTAGAGCGCATCTTTACCGGTGAAACTGGAGACAAACGCTAAACGTACCCGGTCTTGGAACACGACTTGGTTGTCACTGTCTTCACCAAAGGCGTTGGCAATAGAGAAGACCACTTCCCCTTCTAGCTTGGTGGTGGTAGAAAACTGATGGTCTTCTAAAAATGCCACCCGTCCTTCTAAGTTATCGACTCGTGCACCGAGAGTAGCCAATTCTGATTCAAACTCCTGAATCAGCCGTTGCAGGGTTTCTAAGTCTTCACGAGTGATAAAATCAGCGGTAGACGCAGCAATTAAACGCTCAATTTGGTTCAAGCAAGCATTTAAACCAGCGGCAAATTCATACCGGGTTGTTGCCCGATTCCCACGAAACGTGCGATTGGGGTATCCTGCAATACAACCGTAGCGCTCTACTAAACTCCGTAGCGCTTCATAAGCCCAGTCTCCAGGAGATACATCACGCAGTTGGGAAACACTGGTGACTTGACCCATGGAAGCTGACTCTTGTTTACTCTGTTTGATGAGTTTATCAACCGACACCTGCTTTGATTGTGCAGGCATTTGCGACCGGTTTACTGAATCAATGATTTCTGAAACCTCTTGTGCGATCGCAACCTCAGATGCTGCCCATTGGGATACCAACATCAATGGACTCATCAGCAACATCGAGCGTAATTGTTTATTCATTGTTCTCACTCACACCTGTCATCAGTCTAATGGATGAAAGTAACAAAGCTCTGACCAGGTGTTTGTAGTCTTTGATACAAAATATTACTTATATAGTTGACTCGTGACAGTACTCTGTCAGCACCTAGGCACAACTATATTGGCAAACTAATGACAAACTCGGCTCCCTGACCAGGTTCTGAAGCCACCTCAATTTTCCCCCGATGGTGGGTAATAATTTGGTAGCTAATGGCCAGTCCCAAGCCAGTTCCCTTACCTGGGTCTTTGGTAGTGAAAAATGGGTCAAAGATCCGGTCTTTAATTGCTGCGGCAATCCCAGGGCCATTGTCAGCGATTCGGATAACTACCCAGTTTTGGTCAACTAGCTCAGTTTGAATCCGAATGGTGAAGACTGGGGATGGGCAAGATTCGACACTCTTGTGTTCTATAGCATCAAGGGCATTTTCCAAGATACTCATAAATACCTGATTCAGTTGAGCTGGGTAGCAATCCACCAAAGGTAAATCCCCATACTGCTTGATCACCTCAATCCCTGGCTTGAGACGGTTGCTGAGCAGAACGAGGGTATTGTCAATTCCTTCATGGATGTTAACCGGTTTGATCTTGGCTTCATCCAATCGGGAAAAATTCCTCATCGAAAGCACAATTTCACGAATGCGCTCAGCTCCCCCTTTCATGGAAGCGATGATTTTAGGCAAGTCTTGGGCCAAAAATTCCAGATCAATCTCTTCTAGCTGATTTTGAATCTCTGGGTCAGGGTTGGGATAATACTGCTGATAGAGTTCCACCAGAGAGAGTAAATCCTCAATATAATCACTGGCAAAGAACAGATTGCCGTAGATAAAGTTGATCGGATTGTTCATTTCATGGGCAATACCAGCCACCATAGTACCCAAACTGGACATTTTTTCGTTTTGAATCAGCTGGATTTCCGTTTGCTGGAGTTCGTGGGTGTAGTCAGCCATACCGTGAATCAGCTGATTGAGAGAAGTCGCTAAGACACCCACTTCATCTCGGGTCGTGACTGGTGCTTGCAGGGTGAAGTTAGACTCCTGTTTGACCTGTTCGGTGATCTCAGTCAGGCTTTTGAGTCGCTGTGCGATCGCATTACTGGTATGAATAGCTAATAGGATTGCGATCGCAACTGAGAGGATCATACTGCTGACGATGATCCCAAAGCACAACTGATCACCACGGTTGAGGGTGCTCAACCCTTGCTGCTGTTTAACTTGAGCTGCTCTAATCAGCTGGTCTGACTTCTCAAAAAAGCTTTCTAGGGCAGTGGTTAATTCAGGATTGTTCTGTTCCAACAGTTGCCTTTGGGCAAGTTTAAGCTGATCATCGGGTGCGACCCATGGTGAATTTAATTCGCCAAGGTCAAGGGCACCTAAGGGTAAGTTTCCAGGCTCGATTTCTGGCAACAGGGATTGAATCAGAGTGTTGTAGGCATCAATAATGATCCTGTAGGTCTTCAGTAAATCCAGTAACTGATTGGTATTCGTATGAGAACAGGTATCAAACTCTGTGACAAACTCTTCCGCTTCCAACAGCAGTTGCTGAGCTTGGTCAATTTTCTTTTGAACCAGCTGTAGGTCTTCCATGGGAACAGCAACAGGAGGTGCGACCCGAACGCGCACCTTTAGGGAATTTAATTCGCCAAGGTCAAGGGCACCTAAGTAGGGATAGGAACGTAGGTCTAAAATCGCGATTTGTAAATTTTTCAGGAGATGTTCTTGTTTTTGGGAACGAGTGAGTTCAGCCAGTGCTGCCTTTTGGTAATGCTGGCCAATCCCTAATCCAGTCGTTGTTCCCAAAATTGCCAAACCAATGGAGAGTGCATACCCAACAAAAACTTTCTGCCTAATGCTTGCACTGGCTAGGAATTGATTGATCCAGCTGATTCTGGATGCCCCTGAGTTAGGGTGACATCCAGTGTGAAATCCTTGGAAATTCTCCCCTGACAAAGCTTAAATCTCGCCAAATGTTAGCCCATGAGTCGAAGCGTGTTTATTAATACACCTAATGGTCAATCTGTACAGTGACTTACAAGACAACAGTAAGTTTATAAGTTGAGCAATAAAACATGAATAGGTGATGCCTAATGACTTCAACATGCTATTTTTAGGCAAAACTATGCTTTTTTCGAAGTTATTGAACCATAGTAACAGGTACTGGCTTCGCTTGCTCTCTCTTGCTTTTGTAAAGGAGGTTTTGCTTATCCAGACTGTAAAGAGTTCATTAACAGAATGTGAATACTTAATGCTCACCATGGGTAGATCTGATCCAAAAAAATGTTAAAAAATGTTAAAAAATGTCAATCTTTCATGAACTGCTGGAAAATTTAGCTTGTTTGTATCCTACTTAACAGTTTACTTGCCATCCTAGGTCTAATATCACACCCTAGCTTCGCAATTTTTTCAATGAGGCTACACCTAAATTTGGTAGAGGATGGTACGAAAGTATGGTAAGTGGATTAGGACGACGTAAATTTCTGCTTTATAGCTCGGCGGCATTGGGAACCAGTCTTCTGTTGAAGGCTTGCGCTGACCCCGAGGCTACTTCAGAGGCTAGTGCTGGTGGGGAAGACACGATCAAAGTGGGTATTCTCCACTCCCTGACTGGCACCATGGCAATTAGTGAGACTACTGTGGTGGAAGCTGAAAAGCTTGCTATCAAGGAGATTAATGACGCCGGGGGAGTATTAGGCAAGAAAATTGTGCCTATTGTTGAGGATGGTGCGTCTGACTGGCCAACCTTTGCTGAGAAAGCTGCCAAACTGATTGATAAGGATCAAGTCGTTACTATTTTTGGTTGCTGGACATCCGCTAGCCGTAAGGCTGTGCTACCAGTGTTTGAATCCAAAGACCATATGCTGTGGTATCCTGTGCAGTACGAAGGGCAGGAATGTTCCAAGAATATTTTCTACACAGGTGCTGCACCAAATCAGCAGATTGAGCCAGCAGTAGAGTGGTTGCTGAAAAACAAGGGCAAAAAGTTTTTCTTAGTGGGCTCGGATTATGTTTTCCCTCGCACCGCTAACACAATTATTAAGGAGCAACTTAAAGCTCTGGGTGGAGAGACCGTGGGCGAGGATTACCTTCCCCTTGGTAATACAGAAGTTACCCCGATCATTTCTAAGATTAAAGCCGCCCTACCAAATGGTGGCGTAATCTTCAACAGTCTCAACGGGGATAGTAACGTCGCTTTCTTCAAACAACTCAAGGGTGCTGGACTCACTCCAGATAAATATCCCACGATGTCGGTGAGTATTGCAGAAGAGGAAGTCCGGCAGATTGGTCCAGAATTTCTCATTGGTCACTACGCGGCCTGGAACTACTTCCAATCCGTCGATAGCCTTGATAATAAGCAGTTTGTGGAAGCCTTCAAAGCCGAGTATGGCGAAGACCGGGTAACCAACGACCCCATGGAAGCGGCTTACATTATGGTTTACCTATGGAAGCAGGCGGTAGAGCAAGCTGGAACTACTGACCTAGAGCCTGTGCGCAAAGCTGCTATCGGTCAAAAATTTGGCGCACCAGAAGGACCAGTAGAGATGTATCCGAATCATCACATTTCCAAGACAGTGCGCATTGGTGAAATCCAAGCCGATGGTCAGTTCAAAATTGTCTCATCCACTCCTAAACCCGTTCCTCCCATCCCCTGGAATCAATATGTAGCGGAAACGAAAGGGTATGGGTGTGACTGGAGCGATCCCAATAAGGGAGGAAAGTACAAAAAGGAGAAAGCATAAGTGATCAAGGATGAATTATGACCTATGAAGTAAACTACTTAGCATTTAAAATCGAGTTTTGTTAGTTGAGTGTTGAGTGCTTAATGTAAACTTCAAAAACATAAAAATAAAGTAGTTTTCACCATTCATAATTCATCCTCAATAATTCATCATTTATCCTTCATAATTCATAGTTAATTATTAAATTGTGCTGCCACTTTTAGAAGGAATTTTTAACGGGATTAGTATTGGCTCCGTGCTACTGATTGCTGCCCTAGGACTAGCGGTTGTCTTTGGACTGATGGGCGTGATTAATCTTGCTCACGGCGAGTTAATGATGTTGGGCGCTTATACAACTTATGTTGTCCAAAATACCTTTAAAGCCTTTTTAGGGGATTCGTTGTTTAATGTCTATATATTTTTTGCCCTGCCCATAGCTTTTCTGGTGGCAGCGTTGGTAGGACTGGTATTAGAGAGGGGGGTGATTCGTTATCTATATGGGCGACCGTTGGAAACCCTTCTCGCTACTTGGGGGGTAAGTTTGATATTGCGGCAGTTTGTCCGCAGTGTAAATTGGGTATTGGTGATTGGGATTGGGGTATTTTGCCTGGTGTTTTTTGGGTCAAGGTGGGTTCTAAGCCGTCGTTTAGATTGGCAGAGAATTCGCAATTGGGCGATCGCTTTGATGGTATTCTTATCATTAGGAATTGCCATCGTAACTGGGGTGTTGTTAGGACAAACGGGTCAACGGGCAATTACTCGACCTTGGTTTAGTGCCAGAAATGTAGACGTGACTCCACCAGCATGGCTTCAAGGGGGATTTCCCATTGGTAACTTCCAATTGCCCTATGCCCGGATCTTTATCATTATTTTGACGATTATTTGTCTATTGGGAACCTACTGGTTCTTAAATCGCTCCAGTTGGGGATTAAGGATTCGAGCTGTTACCCAAAATCGCAGTATGAGTGCTTGCTTAGGTATCCCTACAGAAACGGTAGATGCGTTAACATTTGCCCTAGGTTCTGGTTTAGCTGGTGTAGCAGGTTGTGCGATTACATTACTAGGTTCTGTTGGTCCCAATACTGGTCAAAATTATATCGTCGATACCTTTATGGTGGTAGTAGTTGGCGGTGTCGGAAACTTATTCGGAAGCATAATAGCCGCCCTCGCAATTGGTACACTTACCTATCTGATTGGTTCGGGAAGCATAGCCTTTATGTTGATGCCAGTAGAGTTCCTGAAACCGGTAACGGACTTCTTTACCTTCTTTGCGACCACCAGTATGGCAAAAGTTATGGTCTTTGCTTTAATTATTACCTTTTTACAAGTGAGACCTTCAGGAATATTCCCACAAAAAGGACGCACGGCAGAATTATAGCGTTTCTCGTACTTATGAGGTACATTCAAGTTGATTCCCCCGATTCCCTACTCCCTACTCCCTACTCCCTACTCCCTACTCCCTACTCCCTGCTCCCTGCTCCCTTTGCTAAAGTACCTCACTAAATTGAGAACTGCTATAGTTGCTATTTTCATAAATTATGACGTATGTATCTAGAACACAAGCCATTAAAAAGCAGCGGCGACGAAAGTTAATCATAGAAATAGTAGCAATCGTAGCAATTGCTCTAGTTTTCGCGTTATTAATGCCAGCGATTTTGCCGGATTTTCGCCTCAAGCTGTTGGGGCGTTTTTTGTCATTATCTATTGTCGCGATTGGGATTGACCTGATTTGGGGGTATACCGGACTGCTGAGTCTAGGACATGGTATATTTTTTGCGTTGGGGGGCTATGCCTTTGCTATGCACCTCAAACTGCAATTACCAGAAGGAGAAATACCGGAATTCTTCACCCTCTATGGAGTGAAAGAACTCCCATTCTTCTGGCAGCCATTTTATTCGTTTCCTTTCACCCTAATTGCTATTGTTTTAATTCCCAGTATCGTGGCAGGATTGCTGGGTTATCTGGTATTTCGTAACCGGATTAAAGGGGTTTATTTCTCGATTTTAACCCAAGCCGCACTGCTGGTTTTATTCAATTTTTTCAATGGGCAGCAAAAGCTAATTAATGGTACTAATGGGTTGAAAACTGATACAGAAACCCTGTTTGGGATGTTAGTAAGTTCCAAACAAGCTCAGTTAGCTTTCTACGAAATTAGTATCCTGTGTGTGGTTCTGATCTACTTATTGTGCCGTTGGTTAACCAGTGGACGTTTTGGTCGGTTGTTAATTGCCATACGGGATGATGAGAATCGGGTGCGTTTCTCTGGCTACGATCCTACCGGATTCAAAGTCCTGGTATTTGCGGTTTCTGGGGGAATCGCTGGAGTGGCTGGAGCGCTTTATACCGTACAATCAGGGATTGTTACCCCCAGCTATATGGAAGTAGCGTTTTCCATTGAGATGGTGATTTGGGTGGCTGTGGGAGGACGAGCAACTCTAGTGGGAGCAATTCTGGGTACTTTATTAGTCAGACTAGCTCAAACCTTGTTGAGTGAGCAATTTCCTGAAGTTTGGCTATTTTTCCAGGGCGCGCTGTTCCTAATTGTAGTGACAGTACTGCCTAATGGTATTGTCGGCTGGTTGCGAGACGAGGGAATTGAACAAATGCGATCGCTTTTTGGTACCGAAAAACCAGTGATAACAACTTATCCCAGCCTAGAAAAAGACCCAGTAGTCCAACGGGAAAAAGAAGAGATTGGTCGTTAAACTGGTCTTGATTTACAGCGCTCTTCATTATCGGGAGTCGGGAGTCGGGAGTCGGGAGTCGGGAGTCGGGAGTCGGGAGTCGGGGGATAGGGTTTGTTTTATAGCAATTCTCTATGCCATGAGGTACAAAGGGATCCCCCTAAATCCCCCTTATCAAGGGGGACTTTGAGGTTGAGAAGCATACCTCTCTCTATGCCATGAGGTACAAAGGGATCCCCCTAAATCCCCCTTATCAAGGGGGACTTTGAGGTTGAGAAGCGTACCTCTCTCTATGCCATGAGGTACAAAGGGATCCCCCGTTTCCCTTATCAAGGGGGACTTTGAGGTTGAGAAGCGTACCTCATAAATCCTATAAACGCTATATAACTGAATAATATCCAATTTAAATACACAACAACTTAGTTATTATTCATTAGTTATTTCCCCCACTCGCTATGGCATCAAGACGACAATGATGTACACAGGATTTTTTCCCGATTCCCGATTCCCGATTCCCTACTCCCTACTCCCTACTCCCTACTCCCTACTCCCTACTCCCTACTCCCTACTCCCTACTCCCTACTCCCATTAACCCAGGACTTTTTACCTAACCCAATTGATAACTTCTAATGAACTCAAAAATTCTTGAAATTGATAACTTAACTGTAAGTTTTGACGGCTTCAAAGCAATTAACCAGTTTAACTTTAGTATGGATACTGGGGAATTGCGAGTGATGATTGGTCCTAATGGTGCTGGGAAAACTACGTTTCTGGATGTAGTGACTGGGAAAGTACAGCCAACGGAGGGACGGGTGTTGTTTAAGGGGCAGGATTTGCGAGGCTTATCGGAACACCAAATCTCTCGCTTCGGGATTGGTCGAAAATTTCAGACACCACGAGTCTACCTAAATCTAACTGTTCGGGAAAATTTAGATTTAGCTTGCAATCGCGATAAAAATGTGTTTTCCACCCTGTTTGGACGTACATTACCCGGGGAAAAACGGACAGTAGCTGGTTTGCTGGAAACCATTGGGTTAGTGGAAAAAGCGAATTTACTGGCCGAGTTACTCTCCCATGGAGAAAAACAGCGGTTAGAGATTGGGATGTTAGTGGCTCAGTCTCCCGATTTATTACTAGTAGATGAACCGGTGGCTGGTTTAACCGATGAAGAGACAGAAAATGTCGGAGATTTGCTGTTAGCTCTAGCTAAGAGTCATTCCATTATTGTGATTGAACACGATATGGAATTCGTACGCCAGATTGCTCGTAAAGTAACCGTGTTACATCAGGGTTCAGTGTTGTGTGAAGGCACAATGGATCAAGTCCAAAATGACCCCCGCGTTATTGAAGTGTATTTAGGACAAAAGCCATCGATTACAGCGGAACAAATGAAAATGCTACGGATTGTGTCTGCTATGGCTTGGTCTGATGGTAATCTGGCACGAGAAGAAGTTGATGTGATGATATCTCGCTTTAGCCAAGTGTTTGCGACAGATGCAGAACAACAGCAACAATTACAACAAGAATTACAGAATTATTTAGCACTTAATGTTCCTATCGAAGAGTTGACTAGTGAAATAGAAAGTATTGAAGAACGAAAACTAATCGTAAAGCTGGCTTATGAAGTGATTAAATCAAGTTCCCGTACACCTAGCGAACCAAAAATTAACGATGCTGAAGCAGCGGCTTACCAAAACTTAGTGAAGCTGTTGGATCTGCCAGCAGAAGTGGTAAAAAGCTTGGAAGCAGAAGTAGGAGAAGGGTAAAGGGTAAAGTGCTATATAGCAATTTTACGACTTGTGAGGTACAAATATCTAGGTTTTAGGGAGCAGGGAGCAGGGAGCAGGGAGCAGGGATTAGGCAAGAGTGAAACAATCCTGTATACCTCATGAGTCCTAGAAACGCTATAGCATTTAAGGCAATAGGCAATAGGCATGCTAGCAATAGTTAATCCACTATATAGGGATTTTTGCGATTCCCGATTCCCGATTCCCAATTCCCAATTCCCGATTCCCGATTCTAAATTCTAAATTCCCGATTATAACTTCCCGATTATAACTTCTAACTTCTAACTTCTAACTTCTAACTTCTAACTTCCCGATTCCCGATTCCCGATTCCCAATTCCCAATTCCCGATTCCCGATTCTAAATTCTAAATTCCCGATTATAACTTCCCGATTCTAACTTCTAACTTCTAACTTCTAACTTCTAACTTCTAACTTCCCGATTCCCGATTCCCGATTCCCAATTCCCAATTCCCAATTCTAAATTCTAAATTCTAAATTCTAAATTCTAAAAAACTCTTATGCTGCAAATTTCCAATTTAAATGTCTACTACGGTGAAAGCCACATTCTCAGAAATGTAGATTTGAATGTACCAGCAGGACAAATGGTTTGCCTGATTGGACGGAATGGTGTGGGCAAAACTACTCTACTCAAAACGATTATGGGATTACTGAAACCCCGCACTGGCACCATTACCTTTGCTGGTCAACCCCTGACTAAACTATCTACCGATAAACGAGCCAGATTAGGAATTGGCTATGTTCCCCAAGGGCGGGAGATTATCCCTCGGGTAACGGTGAAAGAGAATTTGTTGCTGGGTTTAGAAGCACGTCGAGGGGGTAGAAAGGCTGAAGACGACATCCTAGACACTATCTTTGAGCTGTTTCCAGTCTTAAAATCAATGTTGTCCCGGATGGGTGGTGACTTGAGTGGTGGACAACAGCAACAATTAGCGATCGCACGGGCATTAATGGGACGTCCTCAGTTATTAGTGTTAGACGAACCCACCGAAGGGATTCAACCGTCGATTATTTTGGAAATTGAAGCGGCTGTGCGCCGGATTATTAAAACCACTGGGATTTCTGTGCTCTTGGTGGAGCAGCATCTACATTTTGTCCGACAAGCTGACCGCTACTATGCCATGCAGAAGGGTGGCATTGTGGCATCCGGGGCGACTAGTGAACTGAGTCAGGATGTGATTCAGCAATTCTTAGCGGTTTGAATCGTTACATAGCGGTTTTTAATTTGGTGAGGTACAGAGTTTCTGGTTTTAGGGAACAGGGAACAGGGAACAGGGAAGAGTAAACCACCCCTAACCCCTCCCAGGAGGGGAAGAGGGAACAGGGAAAAAAATGTGTACCTCATTAAAGTAAAAATAGCTATAGATATACCAATCCTAAATGAATTGTGATAATTTTTGTTCCCTTTTCCCTACTCCCTACTCCCTACTCCCTGTTCCCTGTTCCCTGTTCCCTTTGGTATAGCATATAGAATATATTACAATACTAGTGTATTGACTTATAACTTATGTCTAACAATCCTTATTACAATCTTAGTGTTGATGACCAAACGATCATCATCAAGATTGATAAGACAGCAATTGATTATCAGCAACTGACCCAACTCCTCAACTATCTTGAATTCAAGTCAATCAGCCAGCGCAGTCAACTCACAGAAGAGGTAGCGGCTGAATTAGCTGATGAGATTGACTCTACCGTTTGGTCTAAGGTTAAGTCTAAACTTGATAAGTAGTAAATTGTGATCGGACAAAACCAAGCAGTTATAGTTGATACCAACATTTTGTTCTCAGCATTACTCTACAGATAAATCCCGTTTTAGTGAGTTACTACTCGACTCAAATTATAACTTTTTTATCTGTGAGCAGGTGTTGATAGCAGGAAGTTCAGCCACGGTTCATCTCGCGCTCTAGATCGTCAAAGTCAACAGCAAAGACATCAATTTGTTCCCGGGCTAGGGCGGCCAGAAAGTCCCTACGGTTTAACCCAGCGACGGAGGCTGCTTTTTCCATCGAGATTTCCCGCTTTTGATACCAGTAGATAGCAGCAGCAAGCCGCATTTCCTGCACAAATTCTTCTGGGGGAAGGCGACGGGCACTAAAAACCTCTTCAGGTAAGTTAATTGTGACTTCTGACATTAGTTATGTGCTAAAATTTGGTATTCTTGAAAGGGTGCATCTCATTTTTGCCGTTTGACCAGATGGTGCGTTACGGGAGGGATTATCCTAACACTACAATCATGGCTCCCCCGTCCCTAACGCACCCTACGAACTTGATAAGTATAGCAGTTTTTAGTTTAATGAGGTACAAAGGATTTTTTCCCTCTTGCCTCTTGCCTCTTGCCTTTTACCTGCTCCCTGCTCCCTACTCCCTGCTCCCTCAAAAAAATGTACCTCACCTAATTTAAAACCGCTATAATTGAATAAAAATGGCTGTACCAGAACATTTTGTTAAGAAAATAAGAGAAGCAAAAGAGAAGCAGCTTAAACAGTTAAATTTAAGCCGTGATTTTTTTTATTACGATGGTGACCAGTTAACTGAAATCCTAACTGAAGTTTCTAATTTATCACAGTTGGAAGTATTGATTTTAAGCGGAAATCAATTAACAACAGTCCCAGAATCCCTCACCAAGCTTACCAATTTAACCCAGCTTGATTTAAGCGGAAATCAATTAACAACAGTCCCAGAATTCATCGGAAAGCTAACTAATTTAACCGAGCTTGATTTAAGCGATAATCAATTAACAACAGTCCCAGAATTCATCGGAAATATAACTAATTTAACCGAACTTTATTTAAGCTTTAATCAATTAAAAACAGTCCCAGAATCCCTCACCAAGCTTACCAACTTAACCCAGTTTCATTTATACAAAAATCAATTAAAAACAGTCCCAGAATTCATCGGTAATTTAACTAATTTAACCGAGCTTTATTTAAGCTTTAATCAATTAACAACAGTCCCAAAATCCATCGGAAATCTAACTAATTTAACCGAGCTTTATTTAAGCTTTAATCAATTAACAACAGTCCCAGAATTCATCGGAAATCTAACTAAATTAACCAAGCTTATTTTGGGCAGAAATCAATTAAAAAAAGTCCCAGAATCCCTCACCAAGCTTACCAACTTAACCCAGCTTGATTTGGCTAAAAATCAATTAAAAAAAGTCCCAGAATCCCTCACCAAGCTTACCAACTTAACTCAGCTTGATTTAAGCGAAAATCCACTTGAAACTCCACCAATAGAAATTGCAGAAGATGGTATTGAAGCAATCAGAGATTATTTCCGACAACTGCTGAAAGAAGGAAAAGATTATATCTATGAAGCAAAACTCCTGATTGTCGGTGAAGGAGGTGCTGGAAAAACAACACTAGCCAAAAAGATAGAAAACCCAGAGTATCAACTACAGGAAAACGAAAAATCTACAGAAGGAATTGACATTATTCAATGGGAATTTCCACTGGATAACGGTCGAGACTTTAGGGTTAATATCTGGGACTTTGGGGGACAAGAAATTTATCACGCCACCCATCAATTCTTCCTGACCAAACGTTCCCTTTACACCCTAGTAGCAGATACCAGGAAAGAAGACACAGACTTCTACTACTGGCTTAATATAGTAGAACTCTTAAGCGACAACAGTCCTCTATTAATTATCAAGAATGAGAAACAAGATCGTCATAGAGAAATAAACGAGCGCGCCTTACGGGGACAGTTTACCAACTTGAAAGAAACGCTAGCAACAAACCTAGCGACTAACCGAAGTTTAAAGGAGCTTCTTACCCAAATTAAATTTTATATTAGCAACCTCCCCCACATCAAAGAAGCAGCTTTACCTACAACATGGAAACAAGTCAGAGAAGCTTTAGAAGAAGATAGCCGTAATCACATTAGTCTGGATGAATATCTAAACATCTGCTCAAAAAATGGGTTTACTTTATACAACGATAAATTACAGTTAAGCGGGTACCTACACGATCTGGGAGTGTGTTTGCATTTTCAAGATGACCCTCTATTAAAGAAAACGGTGATTCTCAAACCAGAATGGGGGACTTATGCTGTCTATAAAGTGCTGGATAACGATGACGTTATTCGCAATCTAGGTTGCTTTAACCGCGCTGATTTAGAAAAAATTTGGTCGGAAGAAAACTATGCTTATATGCAGGATGAGCTGCTACAATTGATGATCAAGTTTCAACTTTGCTATCGAATCTCTGGGAGTAAAGATAGCTACATCGCGCCACAACTACTAACGTTAAATCAACCTAAGTATGATTGGAATGAATCTGACAATCTAATTCTGCGCTATACCTATGAATTCATGCCCAAAGGTATTATAACTCGGTTTATTGTGGTAATCCATAAGTGGATTTACCAGGAGCAATATGTCTGGAGAAGTGGGGTTATCTTAAACAAAGATAACACCAAAGCAGAAGTAATTGAAGATTACGAACAGCGAGAAATTAAAATTAGAGTTACTGGTAGACATAAACGAGACTTGTTGACTACTGTTACTTACGAACTAGATCAGATCCATGATTCTTATAACCGATTGAGGTGTACTAAGTTAATCCCTTGTAATTGTTCTACTTGCAAAAACAGTCAAAATCCTTATTTCTATGAATTTGATAAATTAAAAGAGCGGATTGCTTATCGTAAGAATACGATTGAATGTGGTAGTCCTCCCTATAATATAGTTGAGGTATTAGGTTTAATTGATGATGTGATAGGTTTAAAGCAGTTCAATAAAGATGAACAACCAGATATCTATCGACAACTAAACAAAGCTGATAGATCTATTATTATTAATAATAACATTGAAGCGACAGGGAGTAAAACTATGTCTGAAAAAAACGAATTCAAGGTTGGAGACGGAAGTACGGTAATAGGAGCAGCAGGTAGAGAGTCTAACAACAATACTATCAACGCTACCGTCAATGAGTCACCCACAGAGGAGAAATGGAATCTCTCCAATAAACTTGCTCTGATCGGCATAATAGCGACTTTATTTGTAGGATTAGGGGCATGGCTGTTTAGCGGACTTCTTAATGACAAGGTAATAAAATTGTTTAGTCCAGAGCCAGCAACACAACAAGAGCAACTAGATTAATCGTAGGGTGTGTCTTCTTGCCTCGGAGATCCCCCTAAATCCCCCTTAAAAAAGGGGGACTTTGACTATGGCTCCCCCCTTTTTTAAGGGGGGCTGGGGGGGATCATAATCTTGCGGAAAACTTTGAAAACACGCCCTAGGGTGGGCAGTGTCTAGCAAGGGGCTTTTTAAGGTGATATCTATTTAGCACTGCCCACCCTACATAAGCTGATAGCTGACAATTTATCCTAAAATTACTTACCCAAAAAAAAGTTTTTCAAAACCCTTGACAAACTAGATCATAATCATTACAATAATCATTGTAAACGAAATTGATTTTTTTAATCATGTCTACAGACTTTATTCCGAATCACGACAATAATTCTGAGGATTCTAACCCAAAGAAAAAACGTATTAAGTACATTAAGGGCTCTCCTGAAGCAGTAACTAATACTATTTACAGCCTTTATGCACTGGGGTATGCAGATGTTTCCGAGTGGAGCCCTTTGCAGCCGACGGGCATTCCAGGGGAAGTAATTAGTTTTGCAACCAAGTCTTCGACTTGGCGTTAATAGGTTAAATTTCTGGGGGGGTTTCCCCCCTGGTCAAAGGCTCCGGTTTGTTCGGGTAGAATCACATCCGGATTGATTCGGAAACTGATAGACAAGACAATTGCGTTTACAGCAGTGAAATAGCCGTGGATAGTATTTCTACGGCTATTTTTTTTGGTTTTAATTTAATGGAATTGGGAAGTGCGAACGCGCCCCGCGTGACCTACGGTCAATCGCGTAGCGTGGCCAACGGCCAATCGGATCAGATTCCGATTGGGGCTACACCGATGGTGGGCAGTGCCTAGCAACGGACTTTGTCAGCTGATCTGATCTGTATCAAGCACTGCCCACCCTACATTAACTTTTACTGAGATTGATTATTAACAGCTATTCAGCAATGCTAAATCTTTAGCTGCTACTATTTCTAGCGTTTCTCATAGCTATGAGGTACACTTTTGATTGGCACTTATTGCCTTAAGACCTTCTTGCCTTGCTGCCTTCTGCCATTCCCCTCCTGGGAGGGGTTAGGGGTGGGTGCCTTCTGCCTTAAAAGGATAAGCAATGTCGCTCATGACTATGAGAATTGCTATATATATTGTGCAACTTATTATTTTAGCACTATTGATAACTACTATCCTGCCCCGGGTCTTTAGACCGGAGAGTGTCAACATAGACTTGTCTTAAATTTGTCAGATGATAGTCGTGTTTTAAGATTGAGCTGTCACGAACGTTGTACTTAATCTCTTCTAGGAAGAGCAGTTCAACCACGGACGGAGCCAATTCGGGGTTGTCCATGGCAGTTTCAAACAGCCACTTGGTGTCGCCGATCAAAAAGAAGTCCAACATAGTAATTTAGTAATCAGTAAGATGCACCTGTGCGATCAGCTGTGCGGGTATACACAGCTGCTAATGGTTTATCTCATATTTGTAAAAAATCAGGAAAGAATGTCCTGATCCGTGGGCTTAGTTTTGCTTAGCGTACGCCCTTGAGTTGGGATGTTGGTTTTTGCTACTGGTGCGATGCGCGTTTAGCGGCTCTTTCGGAGCATCGCAACGGTAGAAATCGGTTTCAGCTACAACCACCTATCCCTGGATGTCTGTCTGAAACATTCTGTGGGTTTATAAACACAACGAGGCGGGGTTTATTAAAAAATATTTCCAGTTTATTGACAATAAGTATTTATTATGATAAAATGCTATAGCTAAACTTGCCTAGTATACGTGGGATCAGTTTTAGCGATCGCACTAAAATCAATTAAATTGATCGTAATGACCACGTAAGCATTCAGCCGTCAGCCGTGAGCTAAAAGCTCACGCTACTTGAGGTGCCGTCAGCCGTGAGCTTATTTTAGTCAAAAGTACCGATCTAGTAGCACTATCTTTAGGGCATCAAATGTTGGCCTAGCCTGGCCTACGGCTAATAGCTGATATAGCGCTACGCGCAAGGCAAGAGGAATTCCCCCTTATTAAGGTGCATTAGCGTTTGAGATTTTATCAATGTCCTAACTTTAATGGGTAGTGCTATACCAATGTTAAGCTCAGCATTTGTAAGCCATGCATGGGTAATTTGGAGCGATATCCAGGTTGACCGGCTTCGCTTCTACTGCATGTGATAGGAAGAATATTTCCAGGTAATTCCTGGCATTTATCAGCAAAATCCATAACTATAGCCATCCTTTCTGTGAACTCTAAGTAAATTCTTGAGGTGTAAGCTTATCGCTTTTTTTCCGGGAGCAGTGTAATTAAAGGAGTTACTTTTACTTCTAGGATTAACCCTCCCAAACTCCCCCGTTAAAAGGTTTTTAGCTATATCACCACTAGACCAACCCTTGATGGGTTTCAATGGGTTATGTCTAATGGGGTAGCCATATTTATTGAGTGCAGCTTTTTGTCTGCCTCCTTGTCCTTTGCAGGTGACTAGTAGTGGTTGAGAGGTTCTCAATACCAAGGTTTTAATATCTCCAACACAAGCTGCATCAATCCAATGCTGTTTAGACAGTCCTAGCTTAGTCCGGTTGTATTTGGTCTGAGCGCCAGTACCAGTAACCACTGGTTTTACTTCTTTGAGCACCTTTACTATTCTGTTCCGAGTTGTATTCACCGCTGCTGCATCTGATAATGGTTGTTTCGCCTTATTTTTGATTTTTTGCAGCAAGCCTGGTTTCTTTTTTAGGAATTCCTCTATAGGTCTATTGCCTTTTCGTTGATTACATTTTTCGCAAGCTAGACAAAGGTTGTTAACTCGTTCGCGTAGCGTCGGCTTTGCCGAATCGCTTCCACCTTTAGATTTTGGGTGAATGTGCTCAATCTGTAGAGGGATATTTTGTTTGCCACAATAGGCGCACTCCCTTCCCCACTTCTCAAGTAAATACTCCCTCACCTCATATCCGGCCAAATCACCTTGTTGGTACTCGATTCCATTGATTTCATGATTCTGCATTTTTTGAGTGTCAAACTTGACTCTTTCAACCCAGATCTCATTGATTGGACAAAACTTAATCAGTCGCTTCACCCAGGTTTCAATAGTCAAAACCCTGTGTTCTAGGCTGGGAGCAATCCAACCCTCTGGACGTTTACGATTAAGAAATCTTGGCTTCCTGTAACGAGTATTGCGATTACGCCTCCCACGTCTAACAGCGCTTCTAGATTCTAATTTTTTCTTGATCAATCCTCCCCTGTGTTCTAATTCCATTCCCCAAATAACTTGGTCGTCTTGAACTAGAGCAAACCCAGTCACCTTGCTACCTGGATCTATCTTGATCTGACAAGGGGAGATAGTCGGGTTTGCGTTCGCGCAGCGTCGGCTTTGCCGAATCGCAGTCTTGAGGATAATCGTAAATGGATACATTCTAAAAACCGCCGCTTTACCTTTGTCCAATAATCGACGCGCTTTCTTGGGGGATATGGGGTTTAACGGTTGTTTATTCGTGTCAATGACAAATACATAATTTTGCATTTTTAGTGCGTCTCGATTCGGTAATGTTTTCCTCGACCATGTTGTAATGGCTTGTCGTGTCAACCACACATTTTGCCTTTGACTTAATAGTTGACGATAGGGCTGGGAGCTGGAGGTCACTCCCAGGTATCATGACCAAAACAACGTAGGAAATCAATCCTTGGTCTGCAACCTAGCTAGGTAATTTCCGAATCTTGCCGGAAATTACCAAGGCTTTTACTAGGTGCTAAACAGTTAGCTTGATGGAGTGGAATTTATTATAAACCAACTCACCTCAAAAATAATATTAAAAATTGTTAAGAGTTTTCTGAAGTAGTGACATGCTCCCGCTGCACCCTGCACTATAGTTCATTAATCGCATCAGCATAAGCCATTGCTGCTGTTTCCCACTTCGGCAAATTACTACTAATCTCAACTAATTGTTTTTCTTTCAAACCACCCATTACCTTCTCGGCTGCCTCCCTAGGCTGATCAGGATCAACGGTAATGATGGCAGACCCCCCTGCTTCTAAACCGGCTTGATTCCCTTGAGAGACCACCACGAAGCGACCAAATGATGCGGCTTCGGCAATCGGTAATCCAAAGCCCTCCCGGTCAGATAGAAACACTACCGCTGTTGCCTCTCGATACCATTGAGCTAGAATGCGATCGCTTATGTGGCCATGATACTGAACCCAAGGCAAGGTCTCAATTGACTTCAGGAACGCTTCACCGCTAGCTTGGGTCGAAGTATTCATCCCTCCTATGGACTTACGAAGTTTAGTTGGTGATCGGTAATTGGTAATTGGTGTACGCCAATTTTCCTGGAGTCCAGTTTTGGGTAAGTCCTGTTGCCTTGATGAGACCTAGGTGTATAAATTGGTTTCAGCTCAAGTGGGGCAAGGCTTTCATAATTATGCTATTTTTTTAGCATAATAAAGTAACTAATTTAACGTTTTTTTTGAATTCTTAATTAATTAGTTAAATATTTTTTTATCCCTGCTATTTTTTGATAATCCCCTAAATATTAATTAATTAGGTTTGAACAAATAATAAAAAAAAAACTTATCAAATTAGTTTCCACAACAATCTACTCATCTTCAAGATTTTAAAGTTTATGTATTCAGTGTTTAAGTTTATTTAATCCCAACGTTATATTCGTTATAGTCTATTGTGTGTACTCACAGTTTGGACAAGCTGGCTGATTATTATTGAACCCAGTCGAGCTATTTACAACCTGATTGAACATTGGGAATTTGCCTTCACAATGGTCTTTGGTTCGATGGTTGCAGGAGCCACAAGTATGGGAGGAGGCGCAGTTGCTTTTCCAGCTTTAACAAAGTGGCTTCACGTCTCTCCCCCCGATGCAAAACTCTTTTCTTTAGCTATTCAAAGTATTGGCATGAGTGCCGCCTCTTTTACGATTGTGGCTATGAAAACTCCAGTAGAATGGAAGTTAATTCGTTGGGTGAGTTTAGGGGGAATTCCAGGTATTTTTATGGGAACAGCTTTTTTGGCTCCTTTACTTCCTCCCGAAGTCATTAAAATTTCATTTACAATGATGGTGAGCAGTTTTGCCCTCATTTTAATTCACTTAAATTTAACTAAGACTGAACGGAAATTGACGATTGAACACTGGGGTAAACGAGAAAAAATTTTATCTCTAGTAGTCGGATTAATGGGCGGTATGATTAGTGGGTTAGTTGGGAGTGGAATGGATGTTTTTGCCTACTCTGTAATGGTGTTACTGTTTGGCTTGTGTGAGAAAGTTAGCACTCCAACGTCAGTGATTTTGATGGCAATTAATGCCATCACAGGCTTTTTAATTCATAACTTTATCCTGGGGGATTTTGTCACTCCCGTCAGTAATTATTGGTTAGCGGCGGTTCCGGTTGTGGTAGTAGGTGCGCCAACCGGAGCAATTCTTTGTAGTCTGATGAAACGCCAAATGGTGGTTTGGATTTTGATTAGTTTAATTGGAATTGAATTGCTGACTTCTTTACTGTTGATTCCGCTCACGACATCCGTAGTTTCGGCTGGATTGTTTGCCCTGATTTTATTTACTTCATTTTATTATCTGATGTATCGCACAAAACTGAGACGCGCTTAATTGAGTGATTCTTGGTTTTATCATTCTCTTAAAATCATTCTATTATTCAGCAACGCCAGACCGCTTCCTATGAGATGCACCCCATGTAACCTTACCCTAGGGTTAACCACCCAAAAACTTGCTCAACTGTTAGTTCTAACTCTACTCCATTGAGAATCGGTAACGTAGAGGTTGCTGAAAGGATTTCCAATCGTTGAGTCTGATCAATCACGATAATACTTTCTTCTTCCGGATCAATTAACCATCCTAGTTCGGTTCCATTACGCAAACAGTGGATGAGTTTGCTCAGGACTTTGGTTTGTCTTTGGTCTGGGGAAAGAATTTCGATTGCCCAATCTGGATGTATTTCAAAGCGGTTGGCAATTTTGCCAGTTGGTTCAATGGGGATGTTTGCCCAACGAAATACTGTGATGTCGGGAATAATTGATTCACCCCCAAAGGTACAGCGCAGTTCCGGGAAAGCCTTGGCAATTTTGTTGGGATTAGCGACTCGATTGATAGCTTGACACAATTCAATCTGAAGCAGACTATGTTGGCCTTGTGGCATGGGCTTAACAATGATTTCCCCATTGATAAATTCTGATCGGGGTTTGGTTTCTGGGAGTTTGAGGAACTCCTCTAAGCTTAGGGGTGGAGTGGCTGTGGTCATATATAGCGGTTTTTAATTAGGTGAGGTGCATTTTTTAGAGAGCAGGGAGCAGGCAAGAGGCAAGAGGCAAGAGGCAAGAGGCAAGAGGCAAGAGAAAAAAAATTCTGTGTACCTCGTAGCTATGAAAAACGCTGTAATAATGGTAAATAGCGAAAATAATGACACCCAACACTTTTAAAAATAATTGCTTGTTAATTATAGCAAGAGGTTTAATCTGTACTTTTGTTATTTGTTGGATTTCGTGGTATAAACCCAACCTACAAGATGGTGATGAACGCTCGTTCGCCGCTACAGGATTGACCGTAGGTCACGCTACGCGAAAGCACTAAAACTAAACTAATATTTTTTCAATCTCCTTAAGTACCTCAGCTAAAAAAGGAGCATTAGATTGAACAATATTATCCTCACTTCCATCATGTTTATGATGAGGAAAAGTAGCAAGATTTAATTTTCGATGGTGTTCGGTATTATCATAGCGGAAAATTAGATTATTATCGTAATTCATATATTGATAACTATACATTTTTCTATCGATTGAAATTTCTACATAGACAAATTCTCGGAAATGGAGCAAGGAATTATCTTGGAAATTTATCTTGCCTCTGATAAACCCTTCATACATTCCTCTTTTTTCCCGTTCAATAGTTAACCCTTTGACTATTAGCGATGATGACAATAAAAGATCAATCTGATCAAAATAGTCTTCAATCAACAAAATAAATATCCTCTATAGATTCTTTTGTTTTTTGTAAATGTTCCAACATTTTAGATTCTCCGATCCATTCATCAAAATCAAAACTATGGACTAATTCATCGTTATTAAAGCGAGTAATAAATTCCGCTGTTGATAATTTGTATTTAGTTTCAAATTCCTGAAGGCGTTGTTCTGTCCTTTGAATTCCTGCTTTAACACTCTGTAATCTTTCTGACAAGGCACTTTGAATAATTCGTTTTAGTGAATCTGGATCTTTTGATCTAATTTTGAGTTCAGCCATCATTTTTTTAAGTTTTTTTTTATTGACGTTAATAAGGTTTATAAGGGAACAGGGAATAACGAATCGCACCCCTATTTCCTACTCCCTACTCCCTATTGAGTTCATTAATCGCATCAGCATAAGCGATCGCTGCTGTTTCCCACTTGGGCAAATTACTACTAATCTCAACTAATTGTTTTTCTTTCAAACCACCCATTACCTTCTCGGCTGCCTCCCTAGGCTGATCAGGATCAACAGTAATAATGGCAGACCCCCCTGCTTCTAAACCGGCTTGATTCCCTTGAGATACCACCACGAAGCGACCAAATGATGCGGCTTCGGCAATCGGTAGTCCAAATCCCTCCCGGTCAGACAGAAACACTACCGCTGTTGCCTCTCGATACCATTGAGCCAAAATGCGATCGCTTATGTGACCATGATACTGAACCCAAGGCAAGCTCTCAATTGAGTTGAGGAACGCTTCACCGCTAGCTTGGGTGGAAGTATTCATCCCTCCCACTAAATGCAATTCCCAAGGTTCACCACTAAGCTCTCTAAGTTGAGAGGTTAATGCCACAGCTTCCGGTAAACGCTTGGCAGCTGGGTCGATCCGACCTACCGATAACAAGAATGGTCCAGTGGGAGCAGAAATCGAGACGGTCGGTAACTTAGCTAGGGGTGAGTCTACTCCATTCGGAATAGTTTTCAGCTTCTGTTGAAGCCTTGGGTTAGGGCGAAAGTGTAGCAGGTCATTCTCCGTAGCTTTGCTTACCACGATAATCTGCTGGGCAAAACGAATCGAGGCATCCAGGTAAATTAGCGATCGCAAAGCCGTTTTTATGCGATCGCCATACTTATTAGCCGCTTTCCATTCATTCACATCATGAAGCACTGCAATAGTAGGTGGATGCCACGGCAGCACGATCGGGTTAGATAGCCACACTAGAGCCTCTACTCCTGCTTGAGCACAATACCCATTAAAGCGAGTAGCCACCCAACCATATCGCTTCGCTGGGGAGTAATCCAGCGGTGGTAGGATATTAACACTATCTGCCAACTCCTGTAGGGTAGGAGTATTCTCAAACGCATTTGGAGAAGCCAAGATTTTCACCTTAGTGCCTCGGCTGATCAGTTCCTCAACTAGAGGTGGTAGTAATCGATTGAGATACTGCCCAATCCCTAAGCGAGGACCAAGATAATGGGCAATTAAAGCAACAGACATAACTTATAGCACAGGAAACAGGGAACAGGGAGTCGGGAATCGGGAATCGGGAATCGGGAATCGGGAATCGGGAGTAGGGAGTAGGGAATAGGGAACAGGCAAAAAATCCGTGTGTGTACTCCACTAATATGAAAACCGCTGTAGCTTAGATGTAGGAATAATTTCTAACTTAGTTACAATACCACTAAATAAAATCATAAAGGAACAGGCATTTAGAAAATTTTCCACTTTCCACTCCCGACTCCCGACTCCCGACTCCCGACTCCCTAATCCCAACAATGAACAAAATAATTTCCTGGTATCGATGGGCGATGCAAACAGGGCAGCTACCATTTGCGATAATTTTAACCATAACCATCTACCAACCCTTTGAAGACTTTGTTCTCAACTGGCTCCCCTTACCATCACCGTTAATTTCATTAATACGTTTTGTTCCCGAAATTATCCTTTACATCCTAATGGTAAGGGTAATTTACCTGCGGATCTCCTCTGGTAAAGGTATACGAAAAACCCCCCTTGATATCCTGATTATTGCCTTTTTCCTCGGTACCATGATTTCCATTGTTGTTAACCATGCTGGACTTGCAGGTAGCATTAAAAACTTACGCACTAATTTTCGGTATATCTCCGTTTACTATACTGTTGTTAATATTGACATTTCTATCGAACAGCTTTCTCTATTATTAAAAAGTATTAGACTAGCCAGTTTAATCCAGGCAGGTATAGCCTCCATCCAATACTTCTTACCGGCCAGCATCACTCAGAAACTATTCACCAGGCAAGTCATCCACTCCGCCACAATGGCTGCCAAAAATGCCAGCATTGGCACCTTTGGCGACAGTGCCATCCTTTCAGGATTCCTGATGTTAGCAATTTCAGTATTTATTAGCCATGTCTACACCCACTCTAGTCATCTTATTCCCACCTTCAAAGACTCCGCTAGTATTTTAGTGCTCTATTTCGCTAACTTTGCTTCCAAAAAGCGAGCTGCACTGATGATATCCCTACTAATTCCTATTCTAGTCTTAGTTCATCTCAAACGAAAAAGAGATACTGCCCTCATCCTCTGGTTTGCTACAGCACTTTTGATAACTGTAGTATTAATTTCTCCATTACTCAATCTTCAAACATCAGCTGCTTCAGTCTCTGAAGACGGAGAAATCCCTGATCTGACTTCTTATTTCTTCTCGATTTTTTCTCCAGATTACTGGCAACACAACTTAGAAGCTCAGCGGGGTTGGGCAGCCAAGACTATTGTTAATGGTTTGATGAATTCAGGAGGCTGGTTTGGCTTTGGTCCAGAGCCTGGTGCCTTACAAAGAGGAATAGAAAATTCCGTGATTCTCTCCCCAGATGAACAACGGCATTTATCCTGGCATGTGGAACTCTTAGAAGATGCCTACTGGTTTGCCTTCCTCGGATATTTTGGAATTGTTGGTTTGGGGATTTTTTGGATTATATTACTACGGCTTTACCAAACCTCTCAATCTCTGATTAAATCTTCTTCATCCCTGGAATACAAATCCCTTGGAGTGATGCTTTGTACTATAATTATTGTTTCTTTCTTTTACACCTTTGTGGAACGGACATTTAAACTGCGACCCTTTAGTTTTTATTTTTGGTTACTGGCTGGATTGGTAGTTAATTCCTGGTATGCTCAACAAGGAAATAGGGAATAGGGAGTAGGGAGTAGGGAGTAGGGAGTAGGGAATAGGGAATAGGGAACAGGGAACAGGGAATAGGGAACAGTATTAAAGAAAGACAAGCATTTTTTTGTTATGCTTAATCCTTACTGCTGATATACTGATCATACTGTTACCAATTCCCCCATCACCCTATCACCCTATCACCCTATCAACCTATCACCCCATCAGCCCATCATGATTGATCATCAACCAAGAGTGGAACAGATATTTGTAGTGGGAAACTCCCGTAGTGGAACTACTCTGATGGGTCTAATATTGGGATTAAATTCAGAGGTTTTCACCTTTGAGGAACTCCATTTTTTTGGGCAGTTATGGTCCGAGGAGCATCGGGACTCTTACCTAACTCAGGCAGAAGCAGAACAGCTAGCCGCTCGCCTCCTATCAATTCAGCATAGTGATGTTTTGCGTCCAGGAGATCCAAGTGACTTTAGTGAAGAAGCCAAAGCAATTATTTCCCAGTTTCCGGAGCAAAAGCTCAGCTCTGGGGATGTCTTTAAGGTATTTCTGGGATACAAAGCTGCCAAAAACAGTAAGAGGATTCCTTGTGAACAAACTCCGCGCAATGTCTTATACATGGCTGAAATCCTGGAACTTTATCCCGAAAGCAGGATTATTAATATGGTTCGTGACCCCCGAGACGTACTGCTGTCACAAAAATATAAGTGGCGAATCAAATTCCTGGGTGCCAAGAATATTCCCTATCGAGAAGCCTTCCGGTCTTGGTGCAATTATCATCCCTTTACCATCTCAAAACTTTGGAATGCCTCGATTAACGCTGCTGAAAAATTTGCCAATCATCCCCGATGTCGTACGGTGAGATTTGAAGATTTGGTAACAAATCCAGAGCAGACCGTGGCAGAAATTTGCCAGTTTCTAGGTCTGGAGTTCCAAGCTCAAATGTTGGATGTTCCTCAAAATGAGGGCGGTGTCTCATCCCATAAGCAAATCACACCAAAACGTCGGGGGATTGACCCCAATACCACAGGAAAATGGCGGCGTGGGGGACTTTCTGTGACAGAGATTCATATTTGCCAGCAAGTAACCAATACTAACATGCTCAACCATGGTTACTCCTATGCTTCGATGAAGCCCAACCCCTTCATGTTAGCATTAAGCTGGGCATTTTTACCGGTTAAATTAATTCTAGCCTTGTTAATGAATCTTCACCGAACCCGAAACATTGTTGAAGCGATTCGCAGACGCTTGTAGATGGTAGCCCTGCTATTAAAGTCTTGGGTTTTGGGAGCAGGGAGCAGGGAGCAGGGAGCAGGGAGCAGGGAGTGTCAAACAGCTTTTAGGAAATGCACCCAACCGGATTTGGTCATGGTGATACTTCTAGGAGATGTTTAATACCTTTAATAAAGACTTGAAAACTGTGGGATGTATTTTCAGTTAAAGATAAATGGGGTGCAATTTTTTTTGAATGGATTCCTGGATAGTATTCCTTAACTAAACGTTTAAGCTCTTGTTTGGCAGAGTTAAGCTTATCGGGGTTACGGTATTTCTCTTTACTTTGTTGTTTACTGAGGCTATTAGGTTTCATGTTATAGGCTTTTTCGACTGCGGCTAAGTCTCCTAAGAACCAGGATTCTAATTCATGGCAGACGATCCGAATCATCACATTATTGTCTTTTCCGGGAGTTTGACAAATTTTTAATAGTTCGGATTTGAGTGTTTTGCAATCATGGGAGTCTTGGTCATGGACGATAATGAATCTGGTGTCAGGACTATGTTGAAAGCCTTTAATTTTCTTGGGAATAGATTTCCCTAAGTCCTGTTTGCCTTGGTGGGTACTACAAATATAGGTAATTTCATTGGGGATAATTTTCGGTAGGAGTTGATCTAAAACGTTTTTCATTGAGGGTTCTTCTAGCATAAAAATCAGGTCATAACTCATTAGGGGGCAACTCCTTGAAAGAAGCCTTGAGTCCAGAGATAGCCAGGTAAGTCTCCAGCTTTGACTAGATTGACAAGGGTTGGATCATCTTTAGCCCTTGAGCATTTGGTGATCCCATCTTCTTTGGTCAGCCAAAAGATGCTCTCCAGGGGAACGGCATTTAAAAAGTCAGGGGAGTGGGTAGAGACAAAGACCTGGCCACCACGATGGGCATAACTGGCAAATTCTTCCGCGAGTTCATGTAAAAGGCTGGGGTAAAGTTGGTTTTCGGGTTCTTCGACACAGAGTAGGGGGTGAGGCTTAGGATCGAAGAGCAATATTAAATAGGCAAACATTTTCATGGTGCCATCGGAAACATAGCGATCGATAAAGGGGTCTTTAAAAGCTTGATCTTGAAATTTTAGGATTAGTCTGCCGTCTTCAGTATTTTTGGCTTCTACTTTGGAAATGCCGGGGACTCGTTGTTGCATTCGCTGGAGAATTTCCTCGAATATTTCGGGATGTTCTTGATAGATGTATTGGGCTACTAATGCCATATTATCTCCTGTGGGGGAGAGGTGTTCAGCATAGAGTGCGTCTTTGCTGCCTCTAGCTTCATTGATATGAAAGTCGGAAACATGCCAGTTTTCGATCAGGGAACGAAAGGCACTGGCGGCTTTGAAGCGTTGGAATTGTCCTAAGCCTTTTATGGCTAAAATGTCGCTGGAATCAAGTTCTTGTTTTTCCCGTTCTAGTTTTGTTTCAGGTTGGTCAAACTCTTCTTCGTTAATGATAGCGTCTCCTTTTCCTTTTTTAAAGTCTAGGAAATGAAAAGGTTTACCTTCTTTCCCACGTTTATAACGCAGAATTTCTCGTTTTATGAACGGTCGTCTATTCTCTTGTCCAATTTTAATAATATAGGTAACCAGGCGCTGAGTTCCAAGAATTTTCATACGGAACTGAAGTTCTATTTCGATATCTTCTTGCTCTTTACCTCGGGTGATAACTTCATTGAAACCGCCACGAACTTGGAGAGCTTGACGAATATTATTTTTGAGGGCATCGTGGATAAAGCCAAATATGTCAAAAAGGGTTGATTTACCGGTACCATTTGCACCAACGACAACAAAAAATGCGGGAATTTTTTCTATTTTCAGGTTTTCAAAGACACGATAGTTTTTGATTGTGATAGAAATAATTTTCATATTCTATGATTTACCTAAACAAAGATTTAAGGAGCATCCATCCCCAACTCATCATAAAACCTCCTCGATCGTGGCATCAATTTCTACCAAATTTCGATCCACTTGCTTCAACTCCGCCGCCACCACCCCTAGATTAATCTCCGCTCACTGTTGCCAAGTCTGCGATACAGCCATTACAGCCCAATCAGGTTATCAAGGCGGCGTTGCTTAATAATGGAATGATTTTAAGAGTTTCGTGGAACAGGCATCTTGCCTGTTTCTGATATTTTCACCCCAGGTAGGATGCCCACCCCACTCATATTCATTCCTTGATTCAGCAATGCCCTGTTTTTCGTGAGCATTAACCTACCGTTGGATATGTCTATGCTGCTTCAGGATCGTCTATCCTGTTATGGGAGGGGATCAATTTACCTAATTACAAAAGTAACATGCTCCCTACTAAGACGCCTAAGTCTGTTAACTGTTAAAATATAACTAATTATCAGCTGAATTAATCAGGGAAAAAGAATCATGAATATCCTGATTTCTGCTTATGGCTGTTCCCCAGTAAGAGGGTCTGAATATGGTATAGGTTGGAATGTCGTAAAACAAATAGCTAAGAACCATAGCCATAAGTGTTGGGTGCTCACTAACATAACTGATCAATCTCAGATTGAACAGGAATTGGCTAATTCACCTTTAGACAATGTTACCTTTATCTTTGTCGCAATGTCTGAAGGGTCTCGTAATTCAGGATTGTCCCATTATTTGTACTATATCGCCTGGCAGATTAGAGCATTTTTTGTGGCCAAAAAACTCCAGGACGAAATTGGCTTTGATTTGGTTCATCATGTCACCTATCAAAATTCCTGGTTGCCAACATGGATAGGCTGGCTAGGTGTGCCCTTGATTTGGAATGGTGGCGCTAAAGATAAAATTCCTTCGGTACTCTTGAAGACATTATCCCTAAAATCGGCCATGATGGAACGGATTCGGATGGTGTCGATGAATCTCCTAGGTCGCTTTACCCAGTGGTCTGTTGCTTCTCGCGCTAAATTAATTCTATCTCGGGAAGCGAGCCAATGGTCAGACAATTTACCAGTTAAAGCTTTTCCTCCCTTTGGTCTTAATCAAAAGGATATTGAAAGATTAGCTCAACTGCCCCAGCGCCAAGAAGAACCCTTTCGAGTGGTAAGTATTGGCAGATTTTTGGGTTGGAAAGGGTTTGCATTGGGCATCCGTGCCTTTGCCCAGTTCCATCGTGAACGGCCTACTAGTGAATACTGGCTGATTGGTGATGGTCCTGAAAAGGAGGGACTACAGAAATTGGCTAAAGAGCTTGGATGCGGTGATGCTGTGCGTTTTTGGGGGAAGCTTTCCCGTGATCAGGTGCTACAACGGATGGCAGAGGTGGACGTGTTAATGCATCCGAGCTTCCATGATCATTGGCCGACGGTGGTGTTGGAAGCAATGGCGTCTGGTAGACCTGTGGTTTGTCTCGATATTGGTGGACCCTCGTTGATGGTTCAAGAAGACTGGGGAATTAAAGTACCTGTGGATAACCTATCCCAAGTGATCAATGATTTAGATCAAGCACTGTTGCAGTTAGCAACTAATGGGGAAAAACGCATATCTATGGGACTAAAAGGACGAGTGATAGTCTCAGAGAATTGGTCATGGGAGATAATCGGTGAACAAATGCTGAGTTTATATCAGGAAGTTATCAATTCGTAAGCTTAAGCGCTACGCGCACGCGTGCGCGTTCAGTTATCAGCTATCAGCTATCAGCTATTTGCCTTGGCCAATGGCCACGTGAAGTCACAGGCTAGAAGCCTGTGCCACAAAGCTGACGGCTGACAGCTGACGGCTGATGGCTGATAGCTGATAGCTTAGGTTTAAATTAACCACTAACTAACAATTACCTGATCTATGGTATTCTTTATTTTTTGAGCAAGTCCCTCTACATGGGGGTCTTTGAGAAAACTCCCTGGTTGGTCATCTAAGTGCTTACCAGAGATTTCCTGGATTTCTAGGTTTCCAGTAACTAACTCTATCCAGCCTTTTTGGAGTTCTGGAGATTGGGCAATCCGCTCACTGGTCAAGAACATTGTTACTGGGTTTGGATAGTAGCGTTTGGCTACATAGTTTTTGGAAGCGAAGGTGTTAGCTTCTTGGACTTTGATGATTTGGAGAGATTGCGGTAATGAAATCCCAAGAGACTGATATAACTTAGAAACAAGCTTTAGGAATTGCTGCTTGAGTACGTCTTTAAAACCTCTATGAATCAATCGCTCAAACAGTCCCTTTAATCGGTCACTATAGCTACGTTGATAGGGACGTTGGTTTTCATTTGTGGAGAAGTGAACAGGGCTAGGTTCAAGCAGAGCTAGCAGAGCCACTGTCTCACCGTCTAAGCAGAGCAGCTGAGCAATTTCCAGAGCAATTTTACCTCCAAAGCAGTATCCTGACAGAAAATAGGGACCCTTGGGCTGAATAGTACGTATTTCCTGGAGGTAGCAGCGAGCCATATCCTCAACTGTGGTCAGGGGAGTCTGTTTGCCATCGAGACCCAATGATTGTAGTCCATAAAACGGTTGCTCCGAACCCAAGTAACGTGCCAAATCCCGAAAGCTGAGAATGTTACCACCGGCTCCATGAATACAGAATAGAGGCGGTTTGGAACCATTGGGCTGAATTGGTACTACTGAGGACCAAGGAGCAGCACTTTGGTCTTGGCGCAGCTGGTTTGCTAATTGGGCTACAGTGGGAGCTGTCAGCAGAGAAGCTAAGGGCAGTTTTTTATGGAAAACCTTCTCAATCTCAGCAAACAGGCGCACCGCTAGGAGAGAGTCTCCTCCTAGGTCATAGAAGTTATCTGTAACACTGATAGATTTGACTCCTAAGACGTTTTCCCAAATCTTGGTCAATTGACGTTCTAAGTCATCTCGGGGAGCAACAAAAGTGTTGGATGATTGTGGCTGAGGTTGGTCAGGGGCTAGCAGAGTGCTGTTGTGTTTTTGGGCATTCTCTTCTTGGCCTTTGTGCCTTAGGATGTCTTGCTGGTCAGGTGTCTGACCATGGCATCCATCCAAATCTACTGATAACCCTGCTGCCCTGAGCTGTTCTACGGTAGTGAGCAAGAAGGTTAGATCCGATTGCTGCTGTCGTGGATGACGTACCGACGTTAGCACCAGCTGCTCAACCGCTTTCTGAGAGTGTCGTTTAGTTAATGTGCTCAAGGTTCGCCCAGGCCCTACTTCTAGCAGGATGGTCTCTGGTTGTTTCAACAGCTGTTGCACACCTTGAGAAAATCGCACAGTTTGCCGCAGATGCTGTGCCCAATAGCCTGGATTGACTGCTTGCTCGGCTGTAATCCAAGTGCCAGTAACATTAGATAGGTAGGGAATTTGTGGGGGATTGAGACTAACCTGTTTTACCTGGTTGGTGAAGGAGTCCAAGATCGGTTCCATCATCTTGGAATGAAAGGCATGGGAGGTATGTAGCCTGCGGTACTCTAGCCCTTGTTGATCCAATTGGTTTTGTAATAATGCGATCGCATCAGTAGGACCAGAAATCACCGATTGGGATGGCCCGTTAATCACTGCTAAGGATAGTTCCTGACCCAACAGGGATTGCACCTCTTGTTCTGGTAAAGGAACAGCAAGCATGGAGCCACCAGGCAGTTGTTGCATCATCTGCCCTCGAAGAGCAACCAGAGATAATGCATCCTCTAAGGAAAAGACCCCAGCTACACAGGCTGCCACATATTCACCGATACTGTGACCAATCATCGCTTGGGGACGGACTCCCCACGACATCCATAACTGAGCTAGGGCGTACTCGATCACAAACAGGGCTGGCTGGGTAATACTAGTCTGTTTCAGTTGCTCTGTGGCCTGATTAGTCTGTTCCTGCTTTGGGTAGAGTACATGGCGCAGGTCAATGCCCAGATGGGGTTTGAGGAGTTCTGAGCATCGATCAATCAGTACACGAAATGTTGATATTTCATGGGTTAGTTCCAGCCCCATATTGACATATTGTGCTCCCTGTCCTGGAAACATAAATGCCACCGGCTGAAGCTTGGGCTGTTGGCCGTTTATCAATAATTGTTTCGGTAGTTGTTGGGGTTGGCGAGTACTCGGTTCTAACACATCCCTGATTTCCCAGCGTTGCTTAATAATGGAATGATTTTAACAGTGAGGTAGAATAGGCATCTTGCGTGGAACTGGCATCTTGCCAGTTTCATGCTTATTTCCGGGCGGGCAGGATGCCCACTCTACTCCTATTCATTCAAAGATTGAGCAACGCTGATTTCCCGGTTGCTGATTGGCTTACGTGCGGGAGCTATTACTTGCGGGAGCGATGATTGCTCAGATGTAACAGCAAACGTTAACTAATATAGCAAACCTTACTTATTAACCTCAACTATTTTAGCTTTTTTTTAGATTTTCTGCAAGACTGAGTCGGATTTAATCAAAGGTCGTTTAAATGGGCGACAGCGTAATCTCAAAGTATTAAATTCCACCGTTTGTGGGATGCACATGCTACGCTAACGAGGTTTATTTTCAGCTGACAGCTGATCCTATATCTTCAGGAGGCTACTTAAGCCCAGCCCAAGTAGCAACAAACAAGCATAAAATCACTATACCTATCATACTATACCATATCCTCCGGATTTGTTGTTTGTTAAGTTTATTAAAATCCTGAACTTTTTTTTCGATAGTATTCAGATAATACTGAAGGTTTTGGAGCTGATCACTATGGGCGTTTAATTTAGTTTGGGCTTTCAATAGTTCTGACTTCAGGTTTTCAACTTGGAGCTGATTATTATCCCTAAGCTCAGTAAAACGCTGCTCAAAACTTTTCTGGGCTTGCTCATGGCTCTCTGTCAGTTCAGTGAAACGCTGCTCAAAACTTTTCTGTGCTTGGGTGAGCTCCTTTATTATCTCCTTTGATTCTAACTTTAACTGTGAGGCTTATGCTAGATATTATTTTAGTTTGTTTTGGCTTTGAATCTCATCTAAGTCTACCCCAACTAGATCTACCTTTGACAAACGCCTTCCTAGTTCCTGTAGGTCTTGATCAATTCGCTTAAAACCGTTTGTAAAATCCATGAATTGTTTACTTATATAAATTTATTAATTAGGTGATTTATTCCATGATATAACCGTTAATTTTTAGTTTAATTATTCCAACTTGTTTATCTAGTTATAGGATAGGATATTATAAGGATAATGTTAAGTTTTTTTTTTGACAAATGCAAAACAAAATAGGCAGCCTATGAATCTATATATATCCGCAAATTTTAAAAATTGCTTGGGTAAAATTTCATAAATCCGATCTCAAACCATAACTCAACTTAAATTGATAACTTTAAAATACCTCAATTATACACCACAGACTCAAGTCTGTTAGTTGTTTTATAGGGATCCTCGGAATTGTGATAATTTTTGTTCCCTGTTGCCTACTCCCTACTCCCTACTCCGGTGATCTGCTGTTCCCTTTGAGATCATCCCCGCCGCTGTTGCGCAGGAGTTTTCAACTTCGACTATTCTGGTAATGATGTCAAAGAGTCCAAGATCGGTTCCATCATCTTGGCATGAAAGCGATGGGAGGTATAGCACTACGCATTCAGATTAGGAAATTTATAAACTCCGAAACCTAGTCCTAGCTTACTTTTGACTTCTGACTTTTAACTTCTGACTTGCGCGTAGCGCTATATGTAGCCTGCGGTAGTCTACCTCTTGTTGAGCCAACTGGCGCATGAATAATGCGATGTTTCTTTGGAACCGCTTCGCGATTGACCGTTTGCGCAGCGTCTGGCACTGCCAGTAAGGTCACGCTACGCGATCGCATCAGTAGGACCTTTAATCACCGATTGGGATGGCCCATTAATCACTGCTAAGGATATAGCGGGTTTTACCCTAATGAGGTACACATATTTTTTTACCTTTTCCCTCTTATGACTTCACTGCTACCTGCTCCGAAGTCCCTGCTTCCTGCTCCCTAAAACCCGAAAAATTGTACCTTACTAGCTTAAAAAACGCTAGAGTGGAATTGGTGAATCGAGCAATGAATAGGAGTAGAGTGGGCATCCTGCCCGCTCGAAAATAAGGAGGAAACTGGCAAGATGCCAGTTCTACGCAAGATGCCAGTTCCACCAAGATGCCCATTCCACCTCACTCTTAAAATCATTCCATTATTAAGCAACGCCAGGATAGTTCCTGACCGAGCTTGGATTACTTGCGGGAGCCATGATTGCTCAGATGTAACAGCAAACCTTAACTAATATAGCAAACCTTACTTATTCAAGTAATACAGTATAGCTTTTTTTCCCGGATTTATTCAATACTTAGCCTGAAAACAGGGTAAAACGATTTACTGTGAGCCAACTCAGCGCGCTGTTTGAGATTTTTTTTGAGATTTTTTTGATCAATCAGGACTTACCCATTGCCCCGATTGCTCCACCAAACTTAGTATATTTTTTGAGTACTACCCACCATATTTAGTGGGTTAGCCAGCCAAAACCAACTAAATTTCGTAAGTTCTATAAATCCTGGAACTTTAATCATCAAATCTACGTCACTAGGTAGTTTATTCCCTTAAAATAGCTAAGTGTTTCCCCTACTCGATAGATGAGTTCACAGTTTTTTCACAAAGTTTGATTAACTTGTTACCCAAGTCTGATCACTAAAGTCTGATCACTAATCAGATGTTGCTTCAGCTCAATTTAATTGTTGGAGGTTTTTCCATAAACTCGCTCAGTTCCACGTCGATCATCGTTGAGTTGATTGGATGGGATATACTACAATAATAATATGTAGCCGTTTATTTACAATTGATTGACCGCTGTTGACAACATTAACTTTTTTTAAAATCTCGACTTTTGACAGGGATTTTAAGATATAGCAGTCGAAGTAAAGCTTAAGACATCTTCTGCTCCCTGCTCCCTGCCCCCCTTACTAAGGGAGGGGGGATTCCTGCTCCCTTTCAACCAAAAGACTATGTCCTAAACTATACTTCCCTTGCTATACTGTGTGAAAGGCTGATTAAATAGCAAAGCCATTGTTAAACCGTTTGGAAAACTAATGGTGATTATTGGATCTATGTTCAAGTTATTCGTCATCAAAAATCCTGACATGCTAACAGATTATGGCACTTTTGACAAGTTGGCACAACCGCTTCAACGACCGCCTAAAGTTCAGAGACTATTTATCACACAAATCCTAAATGTGTAGGGGACACAGCGTGAAGCGTGTCACATCCCCTCTGCTCGGTGGTAGTGCGTTCCAGCAGTATTACAATCAAATCAAGTCTGACATTAACCTAGTCCCGGAACGTATTATACTTAATGGTTTTAAGGGTTTGTTGATAAATACCATCTCAGTGATGGCAGGTGATAGTCCATTGTCAAACTGCGCCAAACTAACAGAGTTTTGACAAATCATGGCCTAGGCTTATCCTGGGAATCTCCTTGATTGATAAAGCAGCTCAAGGTAGACCAAAAAATTATCGGGTTTATCTACCTCTCTTGATGCAGTCGCTCATGGGGGAAACCCCCAAGACCGCGCTGCATCGCTTTGATAGCCGTTTGTTATCGGCTGTTCGGTGCATTGTCGTTATTCAACTCAGTTAGTCTAAGTAACTTGTGAATTGGGAAGGCAAATTTTTGCCTTTGTATACTGTTAGACTGGGGCATCTAAAATGTTGAAATTATCAATTCTTGGTATCCGTGGCATTCCCGCTCAATATGGTGGATTTGAAACTTTCGCGGAACGGCTGTCAAAATATCTTGTATCTCAGGGATGGGAAGTCACAGTCTATTGTCAGGAAGAGCACAAAAATCAGATGTTTGAAGAATACTGGCATGGTATTCGTCTGGTTCATATACCGGTTCCCTATAGCAACGCACTGGGATCGATCATTTTTGACTGGAAATCTACATTACATGCCCTCAAGCAAAAGGGAATCGTGCTTACCCTTGGCTATAACACAGCCATCTTCAGTATTTGGTATCGCCTCAAAGGGATTACCAATTTTATGAATATGGATGGTCTGGAATGGAAACGCAGTAAATGGAGGCTTCCTGAAAAAATTTGGTTATATCTCAATGAATGGGCTGGGTGTTGGTTAGCTAACAGTTTAATTGCTGATCATCCAGAAATCAAGAGTCATTTATTGACTCGAAAAGTAGCTTCTGATAAAATTACGGTAATTCCTTATGGAACCGAGAAAGTTGTTAATGCAGACTCACAACTTTTAACCGCGTATAATCTGGCTCCGAAGGAGTATGCTTTGGTAATTGCTAGACCTGAACCAGAAAACTCGATTCTAGAGATTGTTTCTGGCTTTTCCAGGCGACCTCGGGGTCTTAAATTGGTGGTGCTTGGTCGCTATTTACCTGATCAAGTACCCTATCACAAACAAGTTCTAGAAGCAGCCAGTGATGAGGTTATCTTTCCTGGTGCTATCTATAATAAGTCAGTTGTTAATGCCTTGAGATTCCACGCACGACTGTATATTCATGGACATCAAGTTGGTGGCACTAATCCTTCTTTAGTAGAAGCCCTCAGCGCTGGTCAACCGGTTCTGGCAAACAATAATCGCTTCAATCGTTGGGTTGCAGGACCCGGTGCTCACTATTTCAAAAATGAAGCAGAATTGGACGAGAAACTGGAGATACTGCTAAATGATGGTGATGAACTGCAAAAAATGAAACTAGCGAGCAAAGAGCGCTACGATGAGGAATTTGCTAAGGATAAGGATATTAAAGCCTACGAAAGGTTGTTTTTATCCAAAGCTAAGCAGCTGCGTAAACTAGCTTTGTTAACTTCTCCAATCCCTGAAATAGAGTGATAGCCTTCATAAGTTGAGCTACTTAGTTGGGCTAGCTGCTCGGGGAAAAATTTGGGTTAAAGGGTAACGAGTAATGGGTAAAGGGTAATGTTAGAAACCTTTACCCATTACTTTATTTATTTTGAGCGGTGAGCTAAAAGCTCACGCTACGCGAACAGCGGTCAACAAGCCTTAATTACCTCTTCCAAGGTGGTAGTGAAGTTTGGATAGGAGATGGCAGCCGCTTCAGCACCGTGAATGGTAGTTGTACCTTGGGAATTTAGGGCTGCGATCGCTAAACTCATGGCAATGCGGTGGTCAGTATGACTATCCACTTCTGTACCAGTTAAGGGAGTACCACCGATAATCTCTAGACCATCGGGCAATTCAGTGACCTTAGCTCCCATCTGGTTCAACTGGGATGCCATCACCGCTAAGCGATCGCTTTCCTTGACTCGCAGTTCTGCTGCATCCCGAATGATAGTAGTTCCTTGGGCAAAGACTGCTGCTACTGCTAAAATTGGCACTTCATCAATCAGGCGGGGAATCAAGTCACCCGCAATGGTGCATCCTTTGAGGTTACCGTGACCTACCCGCAAATCTGCCACCGGCTCCCCAGCGACAACTCGCTGATTTAACAGCTCAATATCAGCCCCCATCATGGATAGGGCTTCTAAAATACCTGTACGGGTAGGGTTGACACCGACATTTTCCACAATCAGTTCTGAACCCGGTACAATAGCTCCGGCTACTAACCAAAAGGCAGCTGAGCTAATATCACCAGGAACAATTACGGTTTGCCCTTGCAACTGAGCCGGTCCTGTGACGGTAACACTATTGGTTTTTGGGTCAGTAATAATTTGAGCGCCAAAGGCTTTGAGCATCCGTTCGCTGTGGTCACGGGAGAGGGCTGGTTCAGTGACAGTTGTTTGTCCTTCGGTCATTAAACCAGCGAGGAGAATACAGGATTTTACTTGAGCTGAGGCGATGGGAGAGTGGTAGTGAATTGGTTTAAGAACCGAGCCTTTAATGGCCAGGGGAGCGAGCGTTGCACCTTCACGCCCCCAGATGCTTGCTCCCATTTGTTGTAGGGGTTTCACCACACGGGACATCGGACGCGATCGCAAAGACTTGTCACCAGTTACAGTAAAAAATCGGTCAGCAGCAGAGGCGAGTAGTCCTAGCATCAGTCGTAGGGTAGTACCCGAGTTACCTGCATTTAAGACATCAACGGGTTCTTGCAGCTTCCCTAGTCCTATACCCTTAACAATCACTTGTTCAGTATTAAGTTCCGAGATATCTGCGCCCAAAGCACGAAAGCAGCTAGCAGTGCTTTGGGGGTCTTCTCCCAAAAGTAACCCTTTAATGGTAGTTTCTCCTTGCGCGATCGCTCCCAACATTAAGGCTCGATGGGAAATCGATTTATCCCCTGGTATCCTTATAACTCCCTGCAAAGATAGACCAGATGTTGGGGGATTTATGCTTAAATTCTGTTGATTTTCCGTCGTAGTTAGGGTGACTAGATTGGCTGGCAAGGGCATAGACTTCGGTTACATTACCATGCTGCATCATAACCGATTTTACCAAAATTATAGGTATTACTAAGATCTGGCACCGTTGTGATTAATCCTAGGGTGGGCAGTGCCTAGCGACGTGCAAAGCCCACCCTAGGTGAAGTTGCTCATGCCAAGGTTTCTGGACAATATCCCAACCCCATGGTGAATTGTTCGCAAAAAGCTTCTATGTCGCTCTGGTTTGGACTACCATGAGAAACCACAGCAACTTGGTAGCGACGCATGACCTCTACCGGTGACTGTCCGGTTTCCAGACTCCACAGAGCCATTTGCACACGAATGTCTGGGCTGTAGGGAATCCCCAACTCGTTCATATAAGCCCGAAAGTCTCCATGTTGTTGAGCCGTTAAGGGTGTGTCCATCTTGACCTTAACCACCCAGCCATCAATCCGATGAATCACCGTGGCAAATTTTATAGGTAGCTGGGGCGAGTCTTTTATATACTCAACGACTCGCAGAGTTAGACTGGCATTAGCTAAAAAGTAAAGGTAATCCATAGAGAGGAGTTAGTTAGTAACCAACTGAGGCTTGATATCCTATTGCTGTATCTTTATTTTGGCAAGGCAGGATTGCTAACGGACAGGGGATATTCCCCCGATCTTAGATAGGGGATATTCCCCAATTTAGGAATAACAGCATGACAGGGATTGACAAACAGACATCCACGCACCAAATCGACCAATTAGTCTCAAGCTATGACTATGAACTACCCCAAGAGCAAATTGCCCAAACACCCTTGAGCGAGAGGGATGGTTCAAAACTGCTGGTGGTAGATTCACCAACTCACCATAGCCACCACATCTTTAGGGAATTACCTCAGCTATTGCAACCGGGTGACCTATTGATCCTCAATAACACCAGGGTTATCCCCGCTCGACTCTATGGGCGTAAATCCACTGGTGTGCCTGTGGAGATATTGTTGTTAGAAGAGCGACAACATCAGGGACAACACCAGGGACAACAGCAGGGACAACACCAGAGTTGGCTAGCTTTAGTCAAACCAGGTAGGCGTCTCAAGCCAGGAGCAGAGATTTGGTTTACTCCCTCATCCGACCTTGGGCTCAACGATAGTACCGTATCAAAACACCTAACTACCCCCCTACCTCCTCTGAAAGCAACTGTTCTGGCAACAGATGAAGCGACCAGTGGGCGGATATTGCAGTTTGATTTCCCAGAGGGAGTATCCTGGGAAACCCTGTTGGAGTTGTATGGTCAGGTTCCTCTACCCCCCTATATCCAAGACTCTCAAGCTACCCCAGACCAGTATCAAACCATTTATGCTCAAAAGAACGGTGCTGTTGCTGCTCCCACTGCTGGACTCCATTTCACCAATGAGCTGATGGAAAACTGCCGCCAACAGGGAATTCGGCTAGGGTATATCACCCTACACGTGGGGGTTGGTACATTTCGACCTGTAGAAGTGGAGGATATTACCGAGCACGACATGCACGGAGAGTGGCTAGAAGTCCCCCAATCAACTGTCGAGCAAATTCAGGAAACTAGAGCAACCGGAGGCAGAGTGATTGCTGTAGGCACAACCGTAGTCCGTGCTCTAGAGGGAGCCGTTGTGGATGGGGAATTACAACCCTATTGTGGTAAGACTAACTTATTTATCTACCCAGGCTATCAGTGGCAGGTAGTGGAGGGATTGATTACCAATTTCCACTTACCTCGGTCGAGTTTATTAATGTTAGTTAGCGCCATGGTAGGCAGGGAGCGGTTACTGACCTTATACCAGGATGCGATCGCTCTTAGTTATCGCTTTTATTCCTTTGGTGATGCGATGTTAATTTTTCCAGAAGCTAGAGATGTTCCCAGGGAACAGGGAATAGGGAGTAGGGAGTAGGGAATAGGGAGTAGGGAGTAGGGAGTAGGGAGCGGTGCGACCCGTGGCGAATTTAATTCTTAATGGGTCAAGCGCACTCCCTGGGAAGAGGTAAAAAATCCTTGTACCTCGTTACTATCAGAAACCCTATCAACAATAATTAAATTTTGAACTTCTATACCAGATTTTTAGCAAAAAAGATAGATCCAAGCGCTGGGTTTTTTACCAAATTTCAACGATATCGTAGCTGTGGGCGTTAAATTTGAGTAGGTAATGCGATCGCTATGTCTAAAACCATGACCTCTGCTGTTGTGCCTAATACTCCTTATCTGCCAACTCAGTATGACCTTCCCTGTGATGACGGTATTCCGATGGAAACTGAACGACATAAACTCCAGATGCAATTGCTGATTGATCCGTTATTGCCTTGGTTAGCCCAGCGGGAGGATGGCTATGTGGGCGGTAATATGTTTCTTCATTTCAGTGAAGCACAACTTAAAAATCAAGACTTCCGGGGTCCAGATGTCTTTGTAGTGCTTGGGGTTCCCAAAGGCGAACGACTCAGTTGGGTAGTTTGGGAAGAAGGTAAAGCACCTGATGTGATCATTGAATTAATTTCACAGAGTACAGCCAAGACCGATAAAACTACCAAAAAACTAGTTTATCAAGACCAAATCAGAGTATCGGAATATTTTTGGTACGACCCGTTTAATCCAGAGGATTTTGCCGGATTTAGCTTAGACAATGGTGTGTATCAGCCGTTAAGTGAAGATGAACAGGAGCGACTAATTAGCGAAAGATTAGGGTTAGCCTTAGTGCGTTGGTCAGGCTTGTATAAGGATGTAGAGGCCACTTGGCTGCGTTGGGCTACCTTGGAAGGAATTGTGCTACCTACTCCTGAAGAAAATGCAGCGATCGCTCAAGAACAAGCGGGGATCGCTCAAGAACAAGCGGGGATCGCTCAAGAACAAGCGGGGATCGCTCAAGAACAAGCGGCGATCGCTCAAGAACGGGCTGACAAACTCGCTGCTCGCTTACGAGCAATGGGAGTAAATCCAGAGGAAGTTTGAAGAATAACAAGAGGCAAAGGGCAAGAGTCCTCACCTAGTCGAGCCTTTAGCTGATAACTGATAACTGATAGCTGATAGCTTACACTAAAACCAACTTTTGCCTCTTGCCTGTTGCCTCTTGCCTATCTCTGATTTGGCGTCAACTGTAAATACAAACAGGGAATCACCAGTAACGCACTCAAGGTTGAGGCACATAAACCAAAGATAATTGCCATACATAAAGGAAACCAAATGGGATCACTTAGTGCTAAAGGAATCAAACCAACCATGGTGGTAATACTGGTGGTCAGTACCGGGCGCAGTCGGTCAGAAGCACCATGAGCTGCAGCTTGTCGCACTTTCATTCCACTTGAGCGATGCTTGTTCATGGTTTCTACGATCACGATGGAATCATTAACTACAATTCCCACTAGAGAAATAATCCCAATCATGGTAGGAAACGAAAGGGGTATCCCGAGCAAAGAGAAACCACTAAAGGTGCCAATCAAAGCAAAGGGGATAGAGAGCATAATAATGAAAGGCTGGGTGAAAGAGCCAAATTGCAGCACCAGTACCGAAAAAACTAAGAAAAGTGATACATAGGACATCTGAATTGCAGAACCAAAGGTCTCACTTTGAGTTTCAGCCTCTCCGCCGAATTTGTAATCATAACCTGGAGACCAGGTTTTCTTCATTTGCTCTAATTTTGGCTGTAACTCTGCCAAAATCTCTCCAGGAGTGCGACCTTTAGCTTTAGAATAAACAGTAACTGTGCGTTCAGTATCTGTATGGGTAATCGATAGGGGAGCCATGCTCTGCTCAATATCCAATATCGCATTTCCCGATATTGCTCCGTGGTCTGATGAAAACACTTGAAACATTCTCAACTCATCACGACGAGTGGGACCACCGACAGCGCCATTGCGGGAGGGCCAGGCAGTACTCAGGCGAATTTCTAAGTCGTCTTTTCCTGCTCTAATCGCAGAGTCTGTAATCTCGTTATCGGTCATAATGTAGCGTCCCTGCAGGGCTAGGTCATTTTCACTGATGCCATAAAAATCCATAGCTTCCCGTTTGGGTCGAAGTTTGATATCGTTGCGCAAGTCTC
>NZ_JAAHHU010000440.1:0-3521 GCF_010672095.1 Moorena sp. SIO3I6
CTAGGGATAAGCAAAGTAAAAACTTTCTGAACTATGATTCAACATAATCGAGCGCAACTTTGAAGCAATCTCATCCCGTAGGGGAGCAGCTTCGGCTTGAGTCAGCCAAGTAAATAGTTTCTCCACAGCTTGAGGAGACGGATCAATTTTGAGTGCCTCTTGGAGCAGACGAAACGCACCAGCAAGATTCCCTGTCTTTAGGGGAATTACCATATGGTTTAGACAATAATTAAAGTAATGGTTACGAGCGTTGGCTGTAATTGCTGCACAATGCTCAGCAGGAAGATAGCTCTCGGAAATTTCAATCCCCAGGCGGATAGACGTTGCTTGAGCTCCAGATAATATCAGTTCACTGGTCATATTATTATCATGCTCACGGTAACGTGCCAAAATATCGCCTTCGTACCACCAATCATAAAAACTAGCAATACGCTTATAAAGTTCCCAATCAGGAGTATACGTGTTCCCCGGATCGTAACACCCCAGATGTTCATGAGTAGAGCGACGAATCACAACTGCACAGGGATTCAAGACATTGGAAGTGCCAATCTTCCACAGCCAATCTTGATGGATACCCGTATCTTTTCCATACACTTGTTGGGAGAAAATTATCTTTCCTTTCTCATCGATATTTTCATAACCCGTAAATGCTGCTCCCACAGAATCACTACATGTTTCTAGACTCTTCTTCAAGCGGGAATAAAAACCTGGAAGAACATATTCATCTTCAGGAAGCACATGAATCCACTGACCGCGACTGAGGGCAATACCAAGATTAAAATTGCGTCGCGCACCGATATTTTCTGGATTGCGGTAGTAGCGAACTACCCCTCCCCCAATCGAATTCACCAAATCGTATAGAGGAGGTGTGCTGGCATTATCCATAACCAAAATTTCCATCTCCTCCTCTCCCTGCCATTGAGCCAAAACACTCGCAAGACATTCTAGAAGATAGTCAGTACGGTTATATAAAGGAATAATTACTGTCCAAAAGGGTCGCTTGTCTTCACTGACCGATACGGTCGGAATCCCTGGAAACTGATATCCCCCGATAGTAACGTCTGGTTGTTCTACCTGCGGTGGCGTTAGTGTCTCAGGAGATACTCTAGAACCGTTGTTAGAACCGTTGTCAGGATTTGCTACTTTCCCATACCGGGGATTGACTAGCATTAGCCCTTGTCGATAAGCAGATGCTGCCTCCTTTAACTGCTTCTGGGTTTGGTAAATCCTGCCTAAGTTAAAGTAGACTTCCCCATAACTAGGATTGAGTTCGAGAACCTTCTGATAAGATGCGATCGCATTTTCAAACTCACCTTGGTCTTCAAGCACCACTCCCAAATTGTAATGAGCGCTTAGCAAATCTGACTGCATCGTGACCGCTTGCCGATAGTAAGCCACAGCATTAGTCAAATCTCCTGCCTTTTGCCGCTTAACCCCTAGCTCATGGTTTAACTGTGCGTAGTGTGCTTGTTTTTCTAGGGAAAGCTTCCCTTGAGCGTGGAGTGCATTGCCCAAATTCACATCAGCTTCAGTACAGGTAGGCTGAATCTCCAACGCTTTTTGATAGGATGCGATCGCATCGTCCCAATTACCTTGTTGTTGCAGAGCATACCCAAGGTTGTTGTGAACCGCTATTAAGTTCGGCTGTATTGTTAAGACTCGTTGGTAACACTCCACCGACTCAGACAACTGACCTTGACCTTGGCACAAATTACCTAAACTAAACCAACCCTTAACAGAATTCGGCTCCGCTTCCACAGTAGCTCTGAACAACTTCTCGGCCATCTCATACTGACCTGTTTGCTGTGCCAGCACCCCTAAGCCATATAAAGCTTCCGGATGATTAGGGTGTTGTTCCAAAATCTTATAGTAAACCTGTACAGCCTTGTTTAAGCGATTGGCTTGACGATGTTGAACAGCAAGTTGTAGTGCTTCAGAAACAGTTTCCATCGCAAATTGTCTTGGTTTATGGACTACATTTAATAGAAAATCTTCTAATGCTCTTACCGGTTTCAAGTCACCATATAACTTATGCTTATTTTCAGCAACTTGATCAGATATGTATTGACGATATTGAGCATCTTGACCCAACCGTACCGCAATTTTCACATAATCCTCTTTACTCTTAGCAATTGTCTCTTCCAGACCCATCATTTTTAGAATTGCTATCGTATGCCGACCACGCATCAAATCTCCTGGGAATGTCACAATCGGAATATTATGGGTAATCGATTCTAAACTAGAGTTACATCCAGACCAACCAATGCTATCCAAGAATACATCCGCTATGGCTGAGGTTCCAGCAAACCTCCTGTTATTCATGAACGGTAAAAATATGCAGTAGTCTGTATAATCGAGGCCAAATTTATTAAAAGCATCCCTTAAACGCTGTTCAAATATCTCAGTAACCTGGTCACTTTTAACATATTTAAGAAATACAAACTTACATCGACAATCTAACTCCTTAGCAATTCTAGTAAAAACATCATCATAGTGAGGTAAATACTTATATAAAGATTGGCAGCACCAGAACATAATCTCATCATCCTCTAAGCCTATGTCCTTTTTACTAATTGCTTCCGGTGTAATTTCCAAAGGGGTGTAATGGATAGAGAGATTCGGTAATCTAACTAACCTCTCACTATAATGCTCTTGAGCATTTTCTGCTTCCATTAAATCACTACTCAAGTAATAGTCAATCGTCGGCATTCCACTAGTATCGGGATGTCCCCAAGATGTCATTTGAATCGGAGCCAGTCTTAAACAACCCAACTTAACTGTAGTGGGGGACATCCCGAATTCCGGAAAAATAAGGATGTGTAATTTATCTTTTGTAATTACCTCACACCATTCTTCCATAGTCAAAGAACCTTGAACAAATTTGACAAATGATTTCGCGGCTATTGCTGTTTCCTTATCCTGTTTTAACCCGGTGTGATAACCAAATAGTTCAAAATTCGATCTATCTATATTTTCTACCCAGCCCTTAATCGGTATTTTCCAATTAGAATGATCCCAAAAGAATTCTGAAATAACCCCAATCCGAACTTTTTCATGAGGTGCTAAATTTGGTAGAGGAATTTTCTGGATCCACCGGGGATAGCACTTCCACATGATCTGGCAAATCATTGCTCCATAAATTTGCTGTAACTCTCGGTTATTTAACCCTTGATAGGCCAGATAAAAAGGCTGAAACGCTCCCACCGCCTTAGCAGCACTTAGCAGTTCCCTTGGACTTAGCTCTGTATCGCTCTGTGTATAGCTATCCGCTAATTTTTTCAGACTAGCTTGGTAATTATTTCGCGTTACCTTGATTTCATCAACACTTGAATAAATGATCGGAATCTGACACACGCACATGGCCAGTTTAGCTTCAGCCAAGTTAGGGTTAATACTTAATGCTTGCTGGTAAGACTGTAGGGCTTCTTCTAGCTTGCACTGTTCGTGGAGTGTATTTCCTAAATTGTTATAAACCTCAGCAAAATCAGGTTTCAGCCTAATCGCTTCCTGATAGGACTGTA
>NZ_JAAHHU010000441.1:0-3520 GCF_010672095.1 Moorena sp. SIO3I6
AATGCTTTAATTGCTAATAAGTTAAAACTAAATTCAGGAGATAGATTTAATCTGAGCACAGATGATATTTATGATAAAATCATGGGTCTTAATCTTTTTAGTTATGCAAGCTTTGGTTTTAAATTAGGTCAAGATACTAATAAAATTATTCCCATATTGCACTTAGTTGAACACAGTAATGCTGAACAAACGTTCCACGAAGCAGAACAACTTTATATTCAGAATACAATAGACTCCAAAACACAGGCTCTTGTAAAGTATAAAAAAGTACTTCATTTAATTCGAGAAAGCGGTGGTCGCTCCAGGGAAATCGACTGGTCAACACTCTCGAATACAAGCTTAATTTCCGAAATAAGGGCTTGGTTGTATACTGACAGTATAAAACCTATATCAGAAAAATATGTATTAACCCGGATTGCTGATATATACAGATTTATAGGCGAATTTCAAGAGGCTATTAACTACTATTACCAAGCTCGTTCAATCTTTCGAGTTGAAGGTGATATGCATGAAGAGGCTACAGTCCTTATGCTAATTGCCAGTATATATGATGATTTAGGAGCATACCAGCAGGCACGCAATCATTATGAACAAATTTTGTCAGTGTTGTTGGCTGATTTGAAAAATTTAGAAGAAAAATTAGCATCTAGAAATCAGGAACCAAGAAATCCTTTTGAGAATCTAGTTCAACTATTCTTAGATCAAAGAAGTGATGCCTTATTTAGAGGAGAGTCTGCTGAAACTGAATCGCAATTTGTGCAAAAACCTGCAAAACCTTTACCATCACAACAAGCGTTGCAGATTATCCAAAGCTGGGAAGAAGATCGTGTTTTACAACAACGTGACCTAGTTTTGTTAGATCAACTTCTTTTTAGTGCTGGTGGTGATCTTTCTTTTGCGAAGCCTCAAAAAGCCATTGAAAATCTTAACGCCTTATTCCAAGTATTCCAAAATTCAAATACGAAAGGAAGAGAAGCAGCAACACTTACCTTACTAGCTAAAGCTTACAATCAAATAGGTGAGAAGCAGCAAGCCATCGAATACTACCAACAAGCTTTTAAGCAATGGCGTACCGTAGGTTTCGATTTAGAAGATTTAGGAGAGAGCTTTTTATGGTTAAACTCAATAACTTCAAATAGTTTGTCGAATAAAAAGATTGAACTGCTTATACAGATTGGTCAGATATATTATCAACTGGGCAAGCATGAACAATCCCTCAACTACTTGCAGCAGGTATTACTTTCAGCCGCAACGGTTCCTCCAAATGATGAATATGAATTACAAGCTCTTCTACTAATTGCTCAATCATACAAGGACGTGGGTAAGCTGCAAGAATTCTTTGAATACTTAAATATGACAATTTCTTTATCTCAGGCAAAGGAAAATCCCTCTAGAGAAGCCGCGTCACTCTTTTTAGCTGCATCGGTTTCTGCAAATCTCTTGAATGAACCGCAACAGACACTTGACTATCTCAATCAGGCAAAACCCATTTTAGAAGAGGTAGAAGATACCTTTCTAAAAGCTGTGTTTCTATTCGGGTTGGCAATGTGGAGTTATAATGCATCGAAACAACCCCAAGAAGCAATCAAGTATCTCAACCAAGCTTTACCTCTTTTAAAGGAAGCTAAAAAATACTCTGAAGAGATTTCGGCACTTTTATTTAGAGGCATTTTTTATGAAGAGTTAGGTGATACAGCTAAGGCGATAGCTTCCTATAAAGACGCTATCGAGGTAATAGAATCTATTCGAGCCGATATTAAAATTGATGAATTAAAAGCATCTTTCGCTAGTCAACAATTAAATGGCAATGGTGTAACAGACCCCTATACTAGTATTATCAACTTATTATGGAAGCAAGGTGATAAAGGTAGTTTTGAAGAAGCTTATAAGTATGTCGAAAGGCTAAAAGCAAGATCATTTATTGACCAACTGGCTAATGGAAGATTCAACTTCCGTGAAGGAGCGAACTCCAAAAGCTTACAAAGAGAACAAAACCTCAGAACTGAAATGTCATTTCTCAGCAAACAACTAAATGAGCTTCGTAAGCCTATCAAGATCCAGTGGGATTTAAAAACTATTGCAGATCTAGAAAAACAGCTAGTTGAGCGTCAAAAAGAATACGAAAACTTACTCATTGAAATAAAAAGCACTAATCCTGAAGTTGCTAACTTAATTAGCGTAGACGTTGCTTCATTAAGTGAAATCCAAGCCTTGCTTGATTCTGAGACAACGTTAGTTGAATATTTTGTTCAAAGCGATCGAGTCTTAGCCTTCATAATTACCAAAAACAGCTTTAACACAGTTACCTTAAATGTCACTCAAGCAAAACTAATTAATGAACTTACTTTGTTTCGTTACTTTCCTAACCCTTACCAGGATGACCTGCATCCGGAGGAACTAAAGAATTTACACCAATGGCTTATTGAACCTCTTAAGCCTTATCTCAACACCTCTAAAATTGGCTTTGTTCCCCACAGTATTCTGCACTATCTACCTTTTGCTGCTCTTACAGATGGGGAACGCTATCTCAGTGATGACTATGCTCTATTCACTCTTCCTAATGCTAGTATTTTAAGTTTTTTGCCAAACAAGCGTAAATTAGCAACTAGCAGTCTTTTAGCTCTTGGAGATCCAGTTACTGACTTGCCTCCTTTGGTTCATGCTAGGGGAGAAGTTAAGAAAATTGCTAACCTTTTTAATACTGAAGCTTTAGTACGAGAAAAAGCTACTGAGAGCATAATTAAATCTAGAGCAGAACAAGCAGAAGTTCTCCATATAGCTGCTCACGGAGAATACAATCGCAATAACCCTCTGTTTAGTACCATTTATTTAACAGAAGATTCAGAAGATGATGGTCAACTACAAGTTCGAGAAATTTATGAAGAGTTAGATTTGACCCAAGCGACTAATCTAGTAGTTTTGAGCGCTTGTAATAGTAAAATAGGTCAATTGAGTCGAGGAGATGAAATTATTGGACTCAACCGAGCGCTTTTGTATGCTGGAACTCCTACAGTTATGGCAAGTTTATGGAGCGTTAACGATGAAGCAACAGGGTTGTTAATGGAGTCTTTTTACAAGTATTTACAAACTGGAATGAACAAAGCAGAGGCACTACAACAAGCCCAGATCGAGGTACGAAAACAGTATCCTCATCCCTATTTCTGGGCAGCTTTCTCTTTGACAGGTGATCCTTCCCCCTTGCATCAGCGCAGCCCTATAAATAATTTGTCTGTCAATAACTTAAGATTAGGAAAAAGCGAAGATTTGAGACAATCCCCTCTACGAAACATTACTTTTTGATATTGATCATTTACCATACAGCAGACCGTTACCGTCGGTTGTTTGGGGCTACCAATAAAGTATTTTCCGCCAATACCGAGATAATCGACAATCCAGTATTCTGGAATCCCCAAAGCTTCATAATCTTCATACTTACGAGCAAAATCATGCTGCCAGTTTGTACTAACGACTTCAACCACAAGTTTTACAGTAGTACCCAGAGTTATCACTGGTTCTCTTG
>NZ_JAAHHU010000442.1:0-3499 GCF_010672095.1 Moorena sp. SIO3I6
GCAAAATAATTCGGTTGATTGGCTCACGATAATGACTACCTTGAGGCAAAACTATGCCGTAGTCTTGTTCAGCAAACAACTCACCTACAATCTGGTATTCTCGGTTTTGTGACGTTTGGTAAAGTAACGTTGGTGAATCATAAACTAGAGCCTGCTCTTGCCCCGCTTTGAGAGCTTTGTATGCATCTTCCAGCTGCTCAAATTCAATCAGCTTGACTGGCTATTGATTCATATATCTGGCAGAGGTCGTGTCTGCGACAGTAGCAACCTGTTTTCCGAATAGATCGATAAGATCAGAAATATTCGATTCAAGACGATCAGCTGTGATGGCTGCGGTGAAGTAGGCAACCACGAATAATCCAGTAAACATCCAAACAATTGCCACCAAACGCCCGACAAAACTAACGGGAGATTTATCGCCATAGCCCACAGTTGTAGCTGATTTGTAAACTCGCTGTAATCCTTGTAGGATAAGGCTTGCGCTAAACTAGAACAATTGAACTATTTAATAACCAAAAGACAATCATAGCAAGGCTTTCAAGCTTCTTAATATTTACTTTACAAATTAGCTCTAAGGTTTCGTCTCTGACCTCAACTTCTTCCTATTTTATTCTACAACACTTAGACTAAAGTTTCGGGACTTTATAAGATATTTTGATCACGGCGCTTCAAGCCGCTATGGGCTTTTATCCCCGATCTAAAGAGACGGGTTTTTCAGCTTTTAGATTTTTATAAACTTAGGAAAAAAACCAAATGGAAACAAAAAAGAACTTGCTTCCTAAGCAATAATGTTCGTATTATATCACTACTGACCAGAAAAGGAGTGTTTGATGAGATTACCCAAACAAGTAGCACCAGTCAAAAGACCGGATCTGATTCAACCCTATCGGGCAGTGGATGTAGTTCATGGTCGAGGCCAAGACTTGGTGACTATTCGCATGGACTTGACCCATGGTGCCAATTACAATGACCCAGCACCCTTTGCTTACCCTAGTTATCAGCAACTGAAAACCTCCGGCTGGGGCGGATGGTATTGATGTGGTGGTGCCCCTAGGTCAAACTAAGAGATGGGTAACAGTTACATAAGATGTCGTAAACCGTAACAAACACTAACAAACAGTAAAAAACAATTATGCCAGAAGAAGAAACTAAAACTCCCAGACGCGGTCGTCGCAGAAAAACCCAGGCGAAGCCAAAAGCCAAAGCTGCTCCTGCTGCTGCTTCTCCATCTGTTCAACCAGAGGTTGCTTCTCCATCTGTTCAACCAGAGCTTAATGAACAGGAAGAAAAGAAATCAGTGTTACTTGCTACTGGTCTAGAAGATTATGCCCGGTGGAAGGTTATGTTTAAAGACCAGAAGCCAGAGAATGACCCCCCTTTCCGTCGGGGACGCATTTGGGCTTAATCAGGGCATGAGGGGATAAGGATAGCAGGGCTGTTTCTTGCGTCCGACTAAAATTTCACGGGTAGGGAGATAGGGAGATGGGGGAAATTTTTATTATATTAATGGTAATTATCCTGAAATGATAATAGCCTTCAATGGTCGTATTTTTACAAAAGCGATCCATCCCTACTCCCAGGGCGTGCCCTTGACCCGTAATTAAATTCGCTCAAGGTGCGCGCCTCCTAGGGTGAGTAAATCGCCCTTGGGTCGAACCTTGAGGGCTTTGCCGACGCGGGGCGCGAACGGGCGCGCACCGCTCCCTACTCCTTACTCCCTAAAACCACCACCTAGTGTAAGCCTTGGTAATTTCCGGTAATCCCTGGAATTATCAACTAGGTTGCAGACTCAGGATTTACTTCCTACGTTGGTTTGGTCATGACACCCAAGAGTGAACTCCAGCTTTTGGCTCTGTCGCTAGTCATTAAGACAAAGGCAAAATGTGTGATTAGCAAAACACAAGCCATTCCAACATTGTCGAGGATAACTTTACCGAATCGAGAGCACTAAAAATGCAAAATTACGTATTTGTTATTGACGCAAACTTTCAACCATTAAACCCAATTATCCCAAAGAAAGCACGTCGGTTATTGGATAAAGGTAAAGCGGCGGTTTTCAGGATGTACCCGTTCACAATCATCTTAAAAACGTCGATCAATAATCCAACCATATCACCATGTAAAATCAAAATTGATCCTGGCAGTAAGGTGACTGGATTTGCCTTAGTCCAAGACGGCCAAGTCATTTGGGCAATGGAGCTAGAACACAGAGGAGGATTAATTAAGAAAAAACTCTCGTCTAGAAGCGCTGTAAGGCGTGGGAGACGTAACCGAAACACCCGCTATAGGAAACCCAGGTTCCTTAACCGTAAGCGTCCAGAGGGATGGCTCCCCCCTAGTCTAGAACACAGAATTTTGACTACCCAGACTTGGGTGAAACGATTGATTAAATTCTGCCCAGTTAACGAAATTTGGGTTGAAAGAGTTAAGTTTGATGCCCAAAAAATGCAGAATCCTGAAATCAGTGGTATTCAGTACCAGCAAGGAGAACTAGCTGGGTATGAGGTTAGAGAGTATTTACTCGAAAAATGGGGAAGGGAATGCACTTACTGTGGGAAAAAATCAGTTCCATTGCAGATTGAACACATTTATCCAAAATCCAAAGGAGGAAGTGAACGTGTAAGTAATCTTTGCTTGGCTTGTGAAAAGTGCAATCAACGCAAAGGGAACAAACCTATAGAGGACTTTCTGAAAAAGAAGCCAAGCCTACTTCAAAAAATCAAAACCAAAGCGCTTTCGCCATTAAAAGATGCGGCGGCGGTGAATACAACTCGGAACAAGCTAGTTAAAGTACTTCAAAAGACGAAACCTGTGGTTACTGGAACGGGAGCACAGACTAAGTACAACCGGACTAAATTAGGATTTCCTAAGGAACATTGGATCGATGCTGCTTGTGTTGGGAACATTGAGGCTTTGACTTTGAAAACCTTTCAACCGCTTCTGGTTACTTGTAAAGGACAAGGGGGCAGACAAAAAGCGGCACTCAATAAATACGGTTACCCCATCAGACACAACCCGCTGAAGCCAATCAAAGGTTGGTGTAGTGGGGACATAGCCAAAAACCTTTTGACTGGGGAGTTTGGAAGAGTTAACCCTAGAAGTAAGAGTAATTCCTTCAATTACACAGTTTCTGGAAAAAAGGCGATAAGCTTACACGTTAAAAACTTGTGCAGAGTTCACAGAAAAGATGGTTATACTTACGGATTTTGCCAGTGAATACCAAGAATTACCTGGAAACAATCCTCCTATTACATCCAGACTAAAGTCCCTCATCCAATTGAGAACTGGTATATATGATTAACTACAACTATGGTAAAAAATCTGCTCAAAAAAGTCTCCTAAAAGTATTCCGTATACCCCTACAAGCTACTTTAATTGGGTTTTTCCTTATCAATGGAGGATGCTTAGCCCAGACAATTCCACTGACCGAAAATCTGATTAACCTCGATTCCGATCACGGAGAAAGGTTACTGATGGCAAGCCAAGCCCGAGAAGACTA
>NZ_JAAHHU010000443.1:0-3496 GCF_010672095.1 Moorena sp. SIO3I6
CTTCCGCATCCAGCAAACCGCTGGTGAGTAATAAGCGCATTTATATCTGGGTTGTAAACACACGAATTGCCGAAAAAGGCAAAAGGCAAAAGGCAAAAGGCAAGAGGGGAAAGAGATCCGGAGTTTTATTTTAAAATAAAAAAATATCTCCTAGGTTTACATCTCCTCAACGAAACCCTATAAACTTTTGAACTAACTGGAAAGGAGATTTAGTCATGGCAAGAGTTGATCCCTATAAGAACTTTCGTTTCCTGATGGAAATTGATGGCATTGTTCAGGCAGGATTTTCTGAATGTAGTGGTTTTGGTTCTGAAGTAGAAATCGTTGAATATCGTGAAGGTGGAGACGATGCTACAGTACGTAAGCTGCGAGGGAAAGCCAGTTATCCTGATATTTCCGTGAAATGGGGAATAACTGATTCTCGTGAACTCTATGACTGGCACTTAGCCGCAGTCAATGGAGAGGTTGAACGCAAAAATGGTTCCATCATTCTGCTTGATGATACCGGACAGGAGAAAGTACGCTGGAACTTCTTTAACGCCTGGGCTAGTAAGTATGAAGCACCTAGTTTGGATGCCAAAGGAAGTGATGTTGCCATTGATACCCTTACCGTGAGTTGTGAACGTCTGGAGCGGGTATAAATTATGACTAATCTCACCATGATGCCTGAGCAAGCAACAATGCTGCAAACTGAGTATGAGTTTACATTACCAGCAGGTTATGTGGACAAACAGGGGAATTTACATCGGGAAGGGACAATGCGATTGGCAACGGCTGCTGATGAAATTGTTCCTCTGAAAGACCCTCGCGTACAATCTAACCCAGCCTATTTAATTGTGATTCTGCTATCTCGGGTGGTCACCCGCATCGGTTCTGTGGAAATGATTAACCCAAAAGTGATTGAAGGGTTATTTGCCTCAGACTTGGCTTATTTGCAGGATCTTTACAATCGCATCAATGGCAATGGCATGCGATCGCTCCAGATTATCTGTCCCCACTGTGAAAAAGATTTTGCCGTGGAACTAGATATGTCGGGGGAATCTTAGGCTACCCCCTGGATCAACTCCATCAGGAGGTAGCCTATCTGGCCTACCACTTTCATTGGCACTATGAATCCATCATGGCCATGGAACACAGTCAGCGGCGACGGTGGGTGGAGGAAATTGCCCAGATTAATCGGCGTTTGAATGCCCAAACCGGTCAGATAGATTTTATAGCAAGGGAAGTATAGTTTAGGACATAGTATTTTGGTGTGAAGGGAACAGGGAACAGGGAACAGGGAACAGAAATATGTCTTAACCTTTACTTCGACTGCTATATCTAAAGGCTCATAGGACTTACGAAGTTGAGTTGGTTTTGCCCCCCTAACCCCCCAATTTTGGGGGGGAATGATGTCAAAGTCCCCCAGAATTGGGGGATTTAGGGGGCTTTGCGTAAGTCCTGGCTCAGAGAAATAGCGATCGCTATTTCTCTGAGATCTTGCACCAGTACAAACAAACTTAATAACGACAGTGATAACAATTAATTTCAGTACTGAAATAGTCAAATTTTATCACTGTTCCCTGTTCCCTGTTCCCTGTTCCCTACCTTGACAGGTAAATTTTCAACTTGGTGCAAGACCCCAGTTCAAAAGTTGACTATTGCAACAAAACAATGGAAGATTCTCCTTACAGTTCAACCTTAGGGCAACGTCTACAGCGGCGACTGGTTAAACCTGCTGGGGTCATTAATACCCAGCAGTTACATGGTCATTACCAAGCTACTCAAGGGACAGCGGGAAGACTTGTACAAAAGTCCATGTTACCGGAACAAGTAAAATTCCGTTATGGTTCTGGAATTTTGCAGCCTACAGCTATCATGTCACGTCTTCAGCGACAGCGCACAGAATCAGCCGACGGTTTTGATGGGCAATGGCGAGTCAATCCTGACGGCTATTCAGGAACGGGAAAAACAGCTCAAACCTTTGTGCAGACTCAACCAAGAGCATTTCAGAATAGTAGGGACAATAGTAGGAAAATTGTAGGGAAAAGTCCGACAGCAATAGGCGTTGCTGATTCTGGGTATGATTCCGCCCCCCTAGCCCCCCAATTCTGGGGGGAACAAAACTCTGAAAGTCCCCCAAAGTTGGGGGATTTAGGGGGCTTGACCAAAACCAGACGATCGCCCATTCATACTTCAATTCAGCAACGCCCAGCAATATCCCAGAAAGTAACAGTAATGACCAAGCCATTGGTCAAAGAAACTAACCACAACCAGACTACAAGCCCAGTTTCATTAACCCCAGTTTCATTGGTAGAAAAAAAGCCTAAGTCTGCTTCCTCTAGTCCCCTTGGGAAGACAATTAAGGACACTGGGGAGAAGGGAAATAGGAGAGGAACACAACCACAGCTTAAGATTAATCGCAAAGCAACGTTGGCAGAAGTTAATACCTTATCACGTCATGAGTCTCATACTGTACAAGCGCAAAGAGATACTAAATCTATTACTAAATCTAGTACCAATTCTACAGTAACTCAAACTCAACGTGAAACCAGTAGCTCTTCCTCACCTCCCTACTCTGAAAAATCGGGAACGTTGCGGATTAGTCGAAAAGCAACCATGACAGCAGCTAATGCTAGGGCGTGTTTTCAAAGTTTTCCGCAAGATTATGATCCCCCCCAGCCCCCCGCGCGGAAGGGGGAGCCATACTCAAAGTCCCCCTTTTTTAAGGGGGATTTAGGGGGATCTCCGAGTTTGAAGACACGCCCTAGTAATGTTCCTAGAGTTCAAAGTAAATCTATTCCAGATCTACCTCTTGCTCAAACCAATAGTCCATCATCTTCAAGTACAGTTTCCAGAAAAGAGGATAACGAAGATACGGTAATTCAAACTAAAATTATCCCGAATCAGCCCAAATCAGGTCAGATTACTTCTCCAGGTGATTCTGTTAACAACTCAGCTCAAGATCTACCTCTAGCTAAAACTGCAAGTGCCTCATCCCCAAGTCAAGTATCTAGAAAAGAGGATAACGATGAGACTGTAATTCAAGCTAAACTCTCTCCAAATTCCGGTAAACTAATCTCTGAAAGTCCCACCCTAAGTAAAGCTAGTCATTCCCAAACTATAAGTCACAGTAACTCTAGTCCAGATTTACCTCTGGCTAAAACTACAAGTGCCTCATCCCCAACTACAGTGTCTAGAAAAGAGGATAACGAGGAGACTGTAATTCAAGCTAAACTTTCGCCAACTTCTGGTAAACTAATCTCTCAAAGTCCCACCATAAGTAAAGCTAGTAATTCCCCAACTATAAGTCACAGTAACTCTACTCCAGATTTACCTCTCGCTAAAACTACAAGTGCCTCATCCCCAAGTCAAGTATCTAGAAAAGAGGATAACGAGGAGACTGTAATTCAAGCTAAACTCTCGCCAACTTCTGGTAAACTAATCTCTGAAAGTCCCACCATTACTCAAGCTAGTTATTCCCAAACTATAAGTAACAGTAACTCTAGTCCAGAGA
>NZ_JAAHHU010000444.1:0-3481 GCF_010672095.1 Moorena sp. SIO3I6
ACTGATCTGTGTTATGCAACCTTCGCTCTTCCGATCTACATCATTAATCCTTAATCCTTAATCCTTTATGCTGCGGGAACCCTAAGGCCAGCATCGGTGACCCCATGGCGCTTCTGATGCCATTGCCAGGCGTGGGATAAGATGGTATTTATATCGCAATATTGGGGATACCAACCCAGAAGTTTTCTGGCTTTGTCACTACTACCGACCAAAGCGGGCGGATCACCAGGACGGCGATCGCATTCTATAGCTTTGATCTCTTGTTTAGTTACAAGTCTGGCTGCCTCAATGACTTCTTTGACTGAGAAGCCGTTGCCATTACCTAAGTTAAAGATTTCACTATCCCCACCCTTTAACAAATAGTCCAACCCCAAAACATGAGCAGAGGCTAAATCCTGGACGTGAATATAGTCCCGAATACAAGTTCCGTCAGCTGTGGGATAATCGGTACCAAAAATGGAGATGGACTCCCGTTTACCTAAAGCAGTGAGCAGCACTAAGGGGATAAGGTGGGTTTCGGGAGTGTGGTCTTCCCCTAGCCTACCCTCTGGGTCAGCACCAGCGGCATTAAAATAGCGGAAGGTTACGGATTTTAAATCATAGGCGGTATGGAAATCGGATAGAATCCGCTCTACCATTAATTTACTCGCCCCATAGGGATTAATGGGGTTTTGGGGATGATCTTCTGGAATCGGTACAGTTTTTGGTACCCCGTAGGTAGCACAGGTAGAAGAAAAGACTAATTTATTAATTGATGCTGCTACCATAGCTTCCAGGAGTGTTAGTGTCCCGGTGACATTATTGCGGTAATATTTAGCAGGGTCAGTTACCGACTCTCCTACGTAGGCATAGGCAGCAAAGTGCATGACTGCACTGATATCATAGTCACTAAAAAGATTGTCGAGTAATACCCGGTCATTGGTATCACCGACAACTAGCTTGACCTTGAGAACATCTTCGACTATGTCTCGATGACCATAGACTAAATTGTCTAGAACCACCACATTGTAGCCAGCTCCCAAGAGTGCTAATACAGCATGGGAGCCAATATATCCGGCTCCCCCCGTAACTAGCACAGTTGCTTTGGATTGCGACACTTGAATACCTCGCTAGTCTAGATTTTTGCTTTTACCAAATTATTCCCTGGGATGACTTATAATTCCGCAAACTTCGGTACAATAGTAATCCCATTAGTAGATGCCAGAGTTGAGTTGGTGATGCTGAAACCTAATTGTGACGCAATAGTCAAGCTGATTCATTATTCCGGTTAATTATTTTGGCTTCAAGTCCCACCTCCTAGCGGTAAGGGGGTTGTTGGATTCAATGGCTGTCAGACGCACTTTGACAATAATTAAAACAATACTCCATCCATAAGGATGCTCAGGGCGGATTGCGTCTATAAGTCTGGGGTAAGGTAGTGTTTCTGACATAATCACAACCAAGATGGATGGCTTCACGGAACCCTGCGGCTAATAACAAAGGCTTGGTTGTCATCCCACACTTTCAAGATAGTAAAGTGTGGGTGGTTGTCACTGTGGGTCTATAATTAACTAACTTGATAATCAACTAATTTCACACGACCAGTCTGAACATTATCAAATATCCGGTTAATCTGGTGGCGTTCTGCGTCGTTTATATTGTAATCGCAGAGGAAGGCACTCGTCAGCTGTAAATACTCTTGACGGCTCAATTGACCTCTGGTAATCATCTGGTTTACCATTGTCTCTATGTCCAGCTTGGATTGGCGTTCGGATGTAGACGCTACAGATTTATGGTTTGGTCGATGGGAACTGAAAAATGCGGATTCTGGGGATAGAGCGGTTTTCATGGTTATTTCGCACCTCTGTATAATTCAATCGAGCCAACCTTAATGGTTAGGGTCAAAGGAAGTATTGCGAGTAAAGAATAAATTTTGATGGTAGAAAAGACAGTTGGCTGAAAACCTCCTTGACCATTTATTCTCTTTACCAGGCAACCTGGCAATGTCTTTACCCGTTTACTTTTATCATGACACCGCCAATAAAAGCAAGATATCACAGCAAAGAAAGAAAAAAACGACTTAATTATTAATGCTACCGACTGATTTGCTAATTAGTAGACAAAATGGCGAAGAAATCATTCCCAAACGGTTGCTGATTAACAATCAGACCTGTGCTATGGCAGCTGAGTTAATCGACTGCTTTATTGAGGCTACTGGTAGTACCCAAGGGAACCTAGATCGTAAGTTGTCCGATTGGGAAGGAGATAGCCCTGACTACCGGGTTAAACGAGGTTTAGCCCATATTCTTAAAACGAGCTTCAGTACCTTTGAAGTTGTTAGCCCCATAGACCCTAAGGAACTCCGCCAACGAGTTTTTGCTCTGGCGGCTCAATCTGTCCCTAGTCGCCAGGCAACTCAGACTACTCTAGAAAGCGTGAGCACTGCTTTATCTAAGGAATTAAACCAAGAAGTGTTGCCTGAGCAAATTTCTAAAGGACTTTATGCGGATTTACACGAAAATCGTATTCTGACTCAGTTCGATCACCCAGCACCAGAAGCATTACTGCATCGCTATAATTTATCTCAAGTCCAGGGTATTTTTTATCGAGCATCTGAGATGACTCTGAATGCTCACCGCAATGTTCCAGGGGAGTATAAGCTATTAATCCGCTATTTGAAGTTGTTTCAGCTGATGACCTACATTGAAGGGGATGCGGACCATGGCTTCACGATTACTATTGATGGACCGACTAGTTTATTTAAGCCGAGTACTCGCTATGGTTTAGCGATCGCTAAACTGATTCCAGCCTTACTACACGTTACTAAATGGAGTCTCAAGGCGACGTTACAAAGCCGTGACTCTTACAGCGGTACGATCAAAACGGGGCATTTTAGTCTTAATGACCGCTGTGGCTTGGTGACTCACTATCCCCCTGGTAAACCCTACGACAGTATGTTAGAGGCTTCCTTTGCGAAGCGTTGGGAATCTCAGAAAACTCAGTGGGTGTTAGAGCGAGAAGTGGATTTAATTCCTATTCCTGGTAGTGTGATGGTGCCGGATTTTCGGCTTGTTCATCCTGATGGGCGAAATTTCCTATTAGAAATTATTGGTTACTGGCGTCCAGAGTATTTAAGGAAGAAATTCGCTCAGGTGCGCAAGGCCGAATGTGACAATTTGATTCTGGCGATTTCGGAACGGTTAAATTTGGATAAAGCTGGGGTTACGGTGAAGAATTTGCCAGCTCAAGTTGTTTGGTTTAAGGATAAACTTTCACCGAAAGCTGTGTTGGAGCTTTTGCAATAGTTTGGGGAAAGGCACAGTTGTTGAGGGTTATAGCAGGGAGTAGGGCGTAGGGAGTAGGGAGTAGGGAGTAGCAGGGCTATTTCATTCTAAAAAGTGGCTTAAGCGTGTCTAGACTAAAAGAACAAATTCGTTGAGCTTGTGCCATGTTTTTAAACATTTTTTCACGGTATAAATTGAGTGTAAAATTGCGCGCTATG
>NZ_JAAHHU010000445.1:0-3475 GCF_010672095.1 Moorena sp. SIO3I6
AAAAGCCGATCAGATATAAAACGCGATCGCGTATCACTTCCCGAAAACCATTAGCTGCGATCGCCCAAATTCTTGCCAAACTCACCTACTATCTCCTATGCTCCGAATTCTTTTGCTTCCATCATAGGGGAGGTACACAAGGCAAGGGATTTTTGCTATACCAAAGGGAAAAGGGAACAGGGAACAGGGAACAGGGAACAGAGAGTAGGGAAAAGGGAACAAAAATTCTCACAATTCCTACACGGATTGGTATATAAGGTTAAGTAGTGAATAAGCGCGAAGATAAAACTATTCCGGACGAGGCATTTATGATTTTTGTACTTGATCACTGCGCCGTTGAAGGGATTTCAGGAGTTGCCAAATACCGCCCAGAATTTGCTTAGGTGCGCTTTACCTATTAAGAATTAAATTCGCCACGGGTCGCACCTCTTACTATTTAGACTTTTAAACTATCATCAAGTTAGACTCTCAATAGCAATCATTAATAATTACTAATCACCAATTATAGCTTTTTTTATACTAATGAGGTACACATAATTTTTGCCCTGCTACCTCTTCTCTATTCCCGATTCCCGATTCCCGATTCCCGATTCCCGATTCCCGATTCCCTGTTCCCTGTTCCCTGTTCCCTGTTCCCTGTTCCCTGTTCCCTGTTCCCTTATATCACTAATCACTGTTATGATTGCGCTTCATCCACCAAGCAACCAAACCAAGAAATAGCAATCCCATTATCCCAGCAGTAGGATCGCGATTAATGCCAGTAATCCAGGGAGCAACCTTGCCCGAATAGACTACTAATTGCCCAACATCAATAATATAATAACCCCAAACTAAGCCAGCATGGAGACCAATCGATAAACCTAGCCGTCCTTGAGTTGATCCCTTGGCCCAAATCAAGATTAACCCTAGCAGCAATAAACTGGGAAATCTCGGTAAGCCGCGAATCATCTCTGGAATTGGTTTAAGGAAATGCAGCAGCGCAAATGCGATCGCACCAATCCACTGTGATGTCCTAAAACTATAATCCCGTTGCAACTCATCAAGCAACCAACCCCGAAACACCAATTCTTCAGCGAAGCCTATGGCCAAAGCACTGATTAATCCCTCTACAATCAGCCGTGACCATGGCAGTGCAGGGGTTTGGAATGCTACCCAACCCAGCCACCCTTGTAATCCAAACAGACTAAGAGTCATTAACAGACCTAGACCTAGTCCTCTGATTAACTCAAGAGCGTTTTGGGCTGTTAGCCGCAAACCATATTTTTTTAACAGTCCTGGTTCGCGATAAACCTTCCTTCCCCAAACTCGGACTAAGTACAGAAATACCCCGAACATTAGCCCCATAGTCAGGATTGTCACTGAGTTTGGGTCTCTACCAATTAAGTATATTGGTGCTGCTATGGGTAACCAAAGCAACAGCAAAGCTAGTATAAACATCCCCAACCTGAATGGTGCTGGGTATAGGGATAATCTAGCCAGCCTGGGTGTAAAACGTTTTATAATTTCAAGATTTGGAAAGGGAAGAATTTCTCCTATTGCCCGTTATTCGTCAGGTTCAATTGTACTACTCAGACCCCGGTTTTTCAGGGTTTCGCAATAAAACTCAGCATGCTCTTGAGCACAGGTAATCACCAATGCCAGCCCGGATGTATGGGCTTCCATCATAATATTGACTGCTTGAGGTTGAGTCAGACTCGTCACAGTTTCCATCAAGGTTTTAACCACATACTCCATAGAATTGAAGTCATCATTATGGAGCAATACGCGATAGCGAGGCGCGTGTTTACGAACTGTTGAACGCTTCTCAATGGTTTCGACTGACAAAGCTTGTCCCTCTCTATTTTAGGTGTTTACACAAACTCTCCATTATATACTGCCATTAGTCTAACATCAGACAGGTGGCAGGGAGCGCTATGATCAAAAAGTTAACATTACTTAATATTTTACCGTGACTACCCAGGTAATTGCTACCCCTTCTAATACTCCCATCCCTGGAACTTACTGGCAGTGGCGGGGGGAATCTATATATTATGTACAGGCTGGACAGAAGCCATCAGGATACCCACCCTTACTACTAATTCACGGATTTGGGGCATCTACAGACCACTGGCGCAAAAACATTGCTCAATTGAGTCAGGATTTTGAAGTTTGGGCGATTGACTTGTTGGGGTTTGGACGTTCTGCTAAACCAGATGGGGAGTACAGTGGCAATTTGTGGCGAGACCAGTTGGATGATTTTATTACAGAGGTGATTGGTCAACCAGTAGTCTTAGCTGGAAACTCCTTGGGGGGTTATGCAGCTTTGTGTGTGGCGGCACAGCGTCCTAGCTCCGCCGTAGGTTTAGTATTGCTCAATAGTGCTGGACCGTTTAGTGATACTCAATCTGCCACTAAGGTCAATCCTGTTAAAAAAGTTCTCAATCAGGTAACCAAATCAATTTTTCTACAACCTTGGGCTAGTTTCCTGTTATTCCAGTACCTGCGGCGACCGTCAATCATTCGCAAAACCCTCCAGAAGGTTTATCTTGACCAGGATGCAGTAACGGAACAGTTAGTAGACGAGATTTATCGCCCGTCTTGTGATCCTGGTGCTGCTCAGGTATTTGCCTCCGTCTTCAAGTCACCCCAAGGGGAAAAAGTCGATGTGTTGTTGGAACAGATGACTTGTCCATTATTGATGCTATGGGGAGAAGGAGATCCTTGGATCAAGAGCAGAGAACGGGGAGCAAAGTTTAGGGAATATTATCCTCAGTTAACGGAATATTATCTACAAGCAGGACACTGTCCCCATGATGAGATACCAGAACAGGTGAATAATCTGATCAGGTCTTGGGTGATCGCTAATCGCTAATCGGTAATCGCTAATCGCTACAACGAATGAAAATTTATAGCACTACGGATTAAGGTTAGCACATTGATACAAGTTGAAAAAGGTGCGACCCGTGGCGAATTTAATTCTTAATACGGAAAGCGCACCTGCGCTGTTGTAGTAAACTTTTGCATGCATGCCTTTTGCCTCTTGCCTTGCCCGTAGCGCTATATTGCCTTATTCAGGACTCAGGAACTGACGAACTCAGGATTATGTCAAAGATTAACATAACTTAAACCACATCAAAAACGCGATCGCTAACATCCCACTCCGATACTAAAAAAAAGACACCAAGTGCTGCCAGCAACCCAAACAAACTCGAAGGCTAGCCACTGTTGACGATTTTCTCCAAATATCTTGCAGTATCTCCAAAAATAGGTTATACAATGATTAGTTTTCTAGTGTCATTGAAAACATTCTGGTTCCTTGAATTGAAGCCGAAAACCAAAGCAAACCATGATAGTGGTTGCGTTTTCTATTAAACACAGATAATTGCGCCTTGAGCGGAACAAAACCTATCTTGGCCTTGGGAGATACCCCCTGGCTGCTTAAGCAGCTTGCATTAGTGGGCTAAAATCGGCAAAGTAGATTTTGATAGCTAAAAAG
>NZ_JAAHHU010000446.1:0-3459 GCF_010672095.1 Moorena sp. SIO3I6
TCTAAAAAAGTCAGTTAGATTTACAGGAAATTTCCATCGGTAAAGTGCAGTGGATTGGTAGCACTGGTGAGAGTCTTAAACTGACCTACAATCCTAAAAATGACTTGCCAAGTCTGACGCGAAATGGTAAAGACCATGACTGGTCAAAACACATTGACCTGTACAAAGCAGTTAATGGGAATGTACCGATTTCTCTAGGTTGGAAAACAGGTAATCTCCGGGTTGAAGCAGGGGATTTGGTGTTTCAACATTGATTGATAAGTGTTGATTTATCATCGCTAAATATTCCCTAAGAGGATGTCTGAAACCAATAGTCAGAAATGCAATGGTAATACAAGTCATTTTGTTAACGAATAAAGTTTATTACAAGCTTCATTATTATGGAGTTTATACTAACTGGAGTTGAGTCGAAACTCCAGTTGAAATCGGTCTAATTTGTTCAAGTCAACAAGTATTCTACAAATATTACACAGTTATACTACAATAATAGTAAGCTATTAGCTAACTAAAACTCCTAAAACTAATTAGAGGGTATTGGCAGGAAATCGTAACCGCTGGAAGTGTTCTGCTTGGGAAGAATTTTTACCAGTTGGACTGAGCCATTGCGATCGCCTGAACGCAAAAACCGAATTGAACCAGATACTCCAGGCGCTACAAAATCTGAGGCTGAGAGGGCTTCTTGAACACCAGCACGAGTAGGATTACGTTTCAGGGCTTCTATCAAAGCCTGGGTTCCATCGTAAGCCATGGCTGTGCGCCAGTTAACCTCGGCATTCCAAAGGGCTTTGGATTTACGGACAAAGTCTGACTGAGGGTTGCTATCAATATCCCAAAAAACAGCTACCACCATTTCAACAGCGTTTTCTGCACCTTTCTCTAAAGTTTTGGGAGAATACATTACATCTCCTCCCAACAAACTTAGACGTTTACCATTGACCTTAACAACCTCCAAAGCTTGATCTAGAACTGCTGGGTTAGGAGCTAAAAATAGCACCTGTGCTCCCCGCTCAATTGCTTGTTGTACAGGTGTAGCAGGATTAAAATCTGGATTGGAGATGTCAATCTCATCAACAACTTGTCCTCCTCCTAGGGAAACGGCTGTGACAAATTCAGTTCTGAGAGACTTGCTGTAGTCACTCTTAGAATTATAGAAAACCGCTGCATTCTGCTTTTTCAACTGGGTAAGCATGTAGTTAGCTAAGGCTCTGGCTGAAAACGCATCATTTGGCACTGAGCGAAACACATAGGGGCTAAAGTTTGACAACTTTACGGAAGTACTAACAGCAGAGATAGCTGCTAGTGTACCGGAATTATATACTTCTCCTGCGGCTAAGGTTACACTGCTAGCGGAATGACCAATTACACCTAATATTTCCGGATTCTTGACCAACGCTGAAGCAATTTGTTTAGCAGTATCGGGATTTTGATCATCACTCGTAATCACTACTTTGAGGGGTACGCCATTAATTCCCCCAGTTTGATTGATTTCATCTTGAGCTTGAGCAACGCCACGCAAAATTGCTAATGTACCATCGGGGTCAGTAGCAATCGGTCCAGCGACAGCAATAGTATAGGATTTCTGATTACCAATACGAGCATTATTGAGATAAATTAGAGTTTCAGGAGCGTTGGGGTATTTCCGAATTGCTACTTCAAAGTTACTCATGGCTTTGTCATAATCACCAGCAGCCATGGCTTTCATACCCTGTTGTTTGGCAGCTTGGAATTGCAGATTTGGAGTGCCTACCTCTTCTGTTTTAACTAGGGGCTTTTCCCCAAGGCTAATTCGAGCTTGAATATTACTCTGATCAGGTGTTGAAGTTGGAGTAATTTGAGCATTCGTAGCAAAAGGTGATGGGTTGGCTGACTCCGTAGTCTTGGGAGTGTTATTAAATAAAAATAACCAGATTAAATAGATAAGGATGCCAATAACAGTAGTGGCGACACCGATGGGAAGCAATAACCGACGAGGGTTTTGAGATCCAACTCCTGAAGACTGAGACCCAGCAAACGGTTGCGCCGATGATGCTGCTGTTGCCGAAAGTTGAGATGGTGCTAATGAAGTCTCTGTGGGTTGAGGTTGCCCAGACTGTGGTATCGATGGAATGGCTGTTGAGGGGACTGGAGAGTACTGTTGCGGAACTAGTGTCGGTTGTATTATTGTCGGCTGTTGTACTGATTGCTGTTGTGGTAATGAGACTTGTGGGTATGACTCAAGAGCCTGTAGAACCTCTGTGGCAGACTGGTAACGTTCCCTAAAATGGTAGCGCACCATCTTAGAGAGAATCCACTTTAAGTGATCGCTGATCTTTGCCCAAGGTTCCCAGATCACTTCTCCAGTATTAGGGTCTTCTTGAATTTGATTAATCGTTAAGCCAGTTACTGCCTGGATAGCAATCATGCCAAGACCATAAATATCACTGTTGGCACGAGGATTACCTCTACCTTGTTCTGTGGACATATAACCAGGAGTTCCAACAGCGATTGTGCCACTGACTTGATGGTTGGGTCCGCGAATTTGCTTGACTGTGCCGAAGTCAACTAAAACCAGCTTATTGTCCCGATGTCGTCGGATGATATTATCGGGCTTGATATCACGATGGATAACTCGATTTTGGTGGATAAAGCTGAGAGCTCTCAAGACTTCCTGAAGCATTTGACGAACTTGGCTTTCAGACCAGCTTTGACCAGGTTTGATTTCACTGCTGAGGGTGTTTCCTTCAATAAACTCTTGAACCAGGTAAAACTCTTCATCTTCCTCAAAGTAAGCTAAAAGCATCGGAATTTGGTCATTCTTCCCCAGTCTCTCTAGAGTTTCGGCTTCAGTTCGGAACAAACGTCTGGCATTTTCCAAGGATTTGGGATGGTTGCTAGGTGGCTTCAGTTGTTTGATAACGCACTGGGGATTAGTGGGTCGGCGAGTATCTTCGGCAATGTAAGTTTTTCCAAATCCACCTTGGGCTAGGGTATCAATTACTCGATAACGCCGATCAAGTAAATCATTTGGCTTGAGGTCTTTCATAAAAGTTCGGATCACGTACGTATCACAGAATTACAGAAGTTTTACACTTCTGGATGGATAAGTCCTGTACTTATTTATCTATCTGCCAATGCTTTGTGATTTATTAATAGTAGCAGCGATCCCCTGAGGACCTGACCCCCTCAGTACTCAGTACTACTGTCGAGATGGCATGGCAGGATTGAACTAGAGCAGAGTTACCTGATTCTGGGGGAATCAGTAACATAGCGATATAGTTGTTGATTTAAATGATTCACTAGTTGTCTTTTTATTACCACATTTTCTAGTTTTTGTCAATATTAGTTTAATAACTGGTATTTGATATAGCGCTATAGTTTTGCGCCTGCCAAGCCATTAAAGTCTATTCAGTAGATGGTAAACCTGACAAAATAATCAAGGTTTCAGCGATTGTTTTCCTGTTACTAATCTGCTTTCACGTA
>NZ_JAAHHU010000447.1:0-3458 GCF_010672095.1 Moorena sp. SIO3I6
CTCAAGGCAAATGCTGTCGAGTTGTTTAGCAAGATGTATATCTTTGGAGACAGCCTCTCTGATCAAGGCAATCTGTTTAATGCCACCGCAGAGCAAATTCCCCCCAGTCCACCCTATTTTGAGGGACGTTTTTCCAATGGGCCCAACTGGGTGGATTATCTTGCAGGGGATTTGGAATTAAACCCTACTCTGTTTACCACTCTTGGCTCAGGTGCTATTCCTACTGAAGGCATTAACTTCGCTTTTGGTGGTTCTACTACAGGCACTGAAAACACTGTCGCTCTTACCTTCTCTGGATTGACAGGCTTACCAGGATTGGAACAGCAGATTGATGCCTTTACTGTTCCCCTGATACAAGCCGGTCAGTCTGCTGACCCAGAGGCTCTGTATATAGTGTGGGCTGGTGGTAATGATTATTTACCTACCCAAGGCAGTTTTGAACCATTTACAGATACTGTCACCACCCTGGCAAATTTGTCAGATGCAGTGCAAGACCTGACTAATGTTGGGGCTAAAAATATTATGGTAGTTAACTTGCCAGATTTGGGCAATACGCCCATTGCTCTGGCACTTGATGGACGTGTTCCTGGTACTACCGATGCCCTCAACACCTTGACAGAAGACCATAATTCTGGTTTGTCTGAACTACTCGATCAATTCAGTCAGACTCCCGACTCAGATGTCAATATCATCCCGGTTGATGTTAATTCTACATTTAGGGAAATTCTGGCTCAGCCAACGGAATTTGGTTTGACCAATGTAACTAGTCCTTGTCTGAATATACCAGCACAATTTGTATGTGAGAATCCCGAGGAGTTTTTATTCTGGGACTTACAACATCCAACCACTGGTGTTTATCGCATTATTGCGGATTTAGCCCTGTCAGCATTGAAGGATCCAAATCCAGATCATAACCATCCACACCCAGATCATAACCATTCACACCCAGCTAATGTTCCTGAACCAGCAATGGCTTTAGGTCTATTTGCTTTGGGGGCTTTAGGAATAGGTTCTAAGAGAATAGGGAAGAGGGGATCGCGAATTTAGAATGCGCGAATTTAGAATGCGCGAATCGGGAATCGGGAATCGGGAATCGGGAATCGGGAATTGGGAATCGGGAATCGGGAGTCGGGAGTCGGGAGTCGGGAAAAATCCTGGTAGTGCTATACAATTCCTGACTTTAGCTCCCGAAACCTTGACCAGACCAACGCCTACATCACTACATCTTTACCAGTACCATCAAAAAATCAAAGGAGTTTTTTGCTACTATTGGGAATTAAACAAAATTAAAGCCCAAATATACCCCAAACCGGCTTTATAAGAAGCAAATACCTCTCTATTGTGACTCAACCAGTCAAATGACGAAACCTTTCAGAGGGTCGCCCTTTCCCTAAAGATACTGCTTCAGCTCCTGACCACAATCGTCTGAGTTTTTCATCCATTTATGGCATTAAAGCCTAAAATTTGGTTCTAATATCCTCAATTATTGACATTTTACCCAGAAACAATCACTTCGATTCTATTGTCTCATTTTTAGACCCTTATCAGAAACAAGTTTTTACTAAACTTATAATTATAGCATAACAAGTACGGAAGATCCACAAATTTTTAGTGAAGTTTTTCCATTAGTCTGATAAACTATCTGTGAAGCCAAATAAATATATCTAGCGGTTTATAGCCTAATCAGGTACACAATATTTTTACCGGTTCCATATTCCATGTTCCATAAAACCAGGTAATATGTACCTCATAAAAGTGAACAAAGCTATACACTTAGCAAAAACTAGTTGAAGGCAAAATAATGACTAAGACTGCTGTAACTTTGGTAAAAGAAGCTCAACAACGCCGTCCTGCTGAAGAAATCGTGGAGTTTTGCCAAAAACATCCCATGATTAAACATCCCTATTTTGTGCGGCTTCAACAGGAACCTCCCAATCTAACCGCTTTTTGGTCATACTTTGCCAACTTAAATGAAGTCACTGCCAAGGTTCCTAATTGGTTGGCCAATATTGTGATGCGTGTAGAGGACTTGAGAATCAAAAGTCTGATTGCTGGTGTGCTATATGACGAACTGGGCAGTGGCGATATCAACAAAATACATAGCACCCTGATGGGTAAACTAATTGAAGGACTCGATCCGTGGCGGCCGCAACCAGAAAATTTCGAGCCAGAGTCTCCGGGTAAAACACTAGCCCAGGAAATGGCTAATTTCTTCGCAGGAGAGACTATTGATGTTGCTTGGGCAGTAGGCTCCCTGATTTCTGGTGAAGTATATGCAGAGCAGATGATTTCTTGCCTAGGCAAAGAAGTTCGTCGTCAAAATGAAGTGGATCTGTCTGTTTTTGAGTGGCTTCTTGTCCATGAACAGGTCGAAGGGGATCATGCCGATGCCTCTGATGCTATGTCTAAGATTGTGCCGACATCAGGTCCGGAGTTGGAATCAGTGATGGGAGGGGCCAAGTGGAAGCGTGACACACTTTGGGCATGGCTAGATGGCATCTACCGTGCTGCCTACAACGAACTACCAGAGACATTCGGCAGCTAAACTACTCATTCTCCGAAACAGCTATAGCAATCCTATTTGAGATCCAAACAATCAACACCTACAAGACCTTGGGAACAAAGGACTGTCCGTTGGTAACTAATTAAGGTTTGCTTTTGAGCTTCAATTCAATCCGATCATTAGGACTATGAACAAGCTTGCAACAATTGAACAGCACAAACAACTTGATCAGACATCGGACGAATCTACAGCTCGCATACAGCTAGCAGCAGTGTATAGACTGATAAATTACTACGGCTGGAGCGATCTAACCCTCACCCACGCCCTTCACAAGAATACCAGGTTCTGAGTCTGATTTTCTGATTAATCCTTTTGGCCTCACTTTTGATGAAATCAAAGCATCAAACTTGGCAAGAATAAACCTTGATGGCAAGGTAGTTGGTGACCAAGACGTACCAGTCAATCCAACTGCTGTTGTTATCCATGGTGCGATTCTAGCTGCTAGACCTGATATTAACACTGTGATTCATGCTCACACCCCTTACGCAGTTGCTGTCTCCACCCTTGCCTGTGGGTTGTTACACCTAGATCAAGCTTCAATGGTTTTCTATAACAAAATTGCTTACCATGATAATTATGGGTTAGAAATAAATATCGCACAACAGAAACGTCTGGCAGCGGATCTCGGACCGGAAAAATTATGTATGATCATGCGCAACCATGGCATAGTTGTTTGTGGACGGACTGTTGCTGAAGCATTCTTAAACCTTTATTTTCTGGAGTTTGCTTGTAGAACACAAGTATTGGCTATGTCAACTGGGGCTAAACTGAATCAGCCTTCTGAGGATATTTTGAATTCATTTGCTCAACAAATGGAACAGTTTAAACCAATGAAAAAGGATGGATTTAAGTCAACCCAAATAGCGACTTTCAAGGCTTTAGTGCGTATGATCTC
>NZ_JAAHHU010000448.1:0-3448 GCF_010672095.1 Moorena sp. SIO3I6
TGCCCTTAATGGCTAAGTTGATTCAACGCCAGCATCGGTTACAGGGTCAATCAGCAGAAGCAGTTCCTATCGTTTATGCTCAGCCAATCCGGCCAGCAGCAGAACAGGTAGAGAGGGGACATGTTACCTCTCCAATTACCTCTCCCAATGTGGCCTCTCGAACTAAAGGAACAGGCAAAGAACTACCTTTGATATCAACTACATTTAATGTCGATCAAGAAACCTCAGTACAAAAAAGTACAGGGTCAAATTCCCAGAAATCTAGAGAAAACGCTAAACCCCAAACTTCAAATTCAATCCCTTCTGAAAGAGGCAAATCTGGCACAAAACCGATTATCCAAGCAAAATTTTTAAACTCTACTAAGAGGACTTTAGCCAGAGCAGATTCTGATAGCAAATCCCTAGTTTATGGTCTTGAACCGTCTAGGAAAACTAGACTATCTTCTGACTTATCCTTGCCAGTTGTGCAAGCCAAACCAATTAACTCCCAGTCATCAAGTAGTTCTGAAAGTAGTTCTGAGAAGATGTTGGTAAAGTTGCCTAACCCTCCTAATCCTGAAGGAACGGGTGGTACTCAACATTCCTTTCCTACTAGAGCAGGAGTTGGGGGAGAGGTCAGTTCAGACAATTTAAAAAACAATTTAAAAAACACCAATACCACTTTGCCAACAGAGTCTAAGCTATCCTTAGGCAGTTCCGGAAACCTGACCCAGTCGCCAGTTATTCAACGGTCCCCAAAGCGATCGCTTCACAAGGAAATAGTCAAGAGCCCATCCCAGGGAAACCAGCCACTGATTCAACCCAGCCCCGAGCGACCGGTGATCAAAGAGATTGTCAACAGCCCATCCCAGGGAAATCAGCCACTGATTCAACGCACCCCGGAGCGACCAGTGGTCAAGGAGATAGTCAACAGCCCATCCGAAGGAAAGCAGCCATTGATTCAACCCACCCCGGAGCGACCAGTGGTTAGAGAAATTTCCGGAAAAGATGGTTATCAATTATCTGCTCCCCTGATTTTTTCCGCCTCTGGGGTCAATAGAACGTCATTTTCTGGCAACGGACTAGGAGTTAGTAGTTCGCCATCTATTGGTGATCATGGCTCTGGAGTTATCCAAAGAATGCCATCTGTCAACGGTGCATCAGTATCAACTAGTATATCAACTGTATCAACTACTAGCTTACAGGCAAATACCGTGATTCAGAAAGGATCAGAAAATACAACAGGCGCTACTACAACTAATCAGTCTGTGGAGGACATTGATGTGGATGAACTAGTAGAGAAAGTACACCATAAACTGATGCAGCATCTGACCATAGAAAGTGAGCGGAGGGGATTAAGCCAATGGCATTAACAGGGTTTAAGAATCTAGCCCAAAAAACACTAAACCAAACCAAAGGATTAACAAGTAGCCTCTTTGGGGCAGAGTTAGATAAATTAACCATCCTCAAGGAGCAGCCAGGAAAAAGATGGCAGATGGTTTTTCCAGAAAACAAACCAATGCCTCTATTCAATCCTAATGAAATTCAAATTACCAAGACAACCCAATGGCGTCATGAAACTCTCAAAAACCGCGATCGCGGTGATACTAAATTTATTGGTGGGGATCCAGCAACCCTGACTCTCGACCTGTTTTTTGACACCTACGAGGGACTACCTGAAAGTATATCCGGGGGCGGCAGTTCTCCCCTCAAACGAGTAGCATCGGGAGCGGCAACAGCGGCGTCATCGTTAACTGGTGTGTATGGATTATCAGCACCCAATGCCGTAGATGTTCGAGAGTATACGAATAAGATTTTTGAGTTGACTCTGATTGACTCTGATTTAAAACGTCCCCCTGTATGTGAACTCTGGTGGGGGGCATTTAACCTGATTTTTAAGGGGTATCTCGGACAACTAACCCAGCGCTTTACTATGTTTACCCCTAATGGGATGCCAGTCAGAGCCGCTCTCAACTGTACCTTCCACCAGTTCATCCCTGAAGAAGATGAGGAACGGGAAAAGCCCAGTTCTCTAGCACGGGATGACGACCCAATCCACGTTGTCCGACGTGGAGAAACCCTGAGCAGCATTGCTGGTGTTGAATATAATGACCCCAGCGTCTGGCGAGAGATTGCCAAGGCTAATGGGATTACTAATCCCCGTAACCTGACACCAGGTCAAGTTCTGACCATCCCAGTACTTAATCTAACCTCAAATTAACCATGGTCTCGACAGCTCCTCAAACCAGTAGCAATAGCACCGCGACCTCAGTCCCTGGCTTCAGAATTCTGATCAGCGGACAACAGTTGCGGTCTGATGTGATGGCAATAATTGTGGATGAAAACGTTAGTACTCCCACTATGTTTACCATCAAGCTTGCCAACTGGGACCAAGAAAACCAGGAGTGGATTAATCCGCAACTGTTTAAGCTAGGCAATGAGGTAGAGATTTTTATGGGCTACGGAGGTAGTGGAGGGAAACTGCAAAAACTGATCATGGGTCAGATCACCGGTCTGGAACCAGAATTTGCCCATGGGGAAATACCTCTGTTGACAGTGCGGGGCTACGACTACAGTCATCGATTGCTTCGGGGTTACAACACTCGCTCGTTTACTAAAAAGAAAGACAGCGATATCGCTAGAGATATTGCCAAACAAGCGGGTCTAAAGTATGGGGGAGTGACGACAAAGCTGGTTTTGGACTATGTACTACAGCATAACCAAACAGATATGGAATTTCTTCAGACCCGTGCTCAACGACTCGGTTATGAGGTTGTGGTTCAAGATAAAACACTATATTTCCGGCCCCATCAGGAGAAATCCAAGTCAGTGTTGACTCTAGTTCAACGAAAGGATCTGCTCAGTTTTTCTTCCCGACTGACCAGCTTGACCCAGGTGGGACAGGTGGAGGTGCGCGGTTGGAACCCGAAGGACAAGAAAGCCTTCATTGGGCGAGCCAGTCCTGGTTTTAGTAATAACAAGAGCGGTGCTAAGGCTGTAGATCCGGCTTTGGGTAGTGGAAAAAAAACCAGCGAACGTTTGTATCGCCCTGTGTTCAGTAGAGAAGAAGCTGAGCAAATCGCTCAGGGGGGATTTAATAACATGGCTCTAGAATACATCAGTGGGGAGGGCTTGTGTGTCGGACGCCCTGACTTGCGAGCAGCTACCGTTATTACTATCCAAGGGGTGGGCAAACAGTTTAGTGGTGACTACTATGTGACCTCCACCACCCATAGCTATTCCCATAAACGAGGTTATCGCACAGCATTTAAGGTGAGGAGGAATGGGACATCATGATCTTTTATAGGGAACAGGGAGTAGGGAGTAGGGAGTAGGGAGTAGGGAGATGGGGAGATGGGGAGATGGGGAGATGGGGAGTTTGGTGTTATTGTTGCTAATCCCGATTCCCGATTCCCGATTCCCGACTCCCGATTCCCGATTCCCGATTCCCGATTCCCGATTCTCACTA
>NZ_JAAHHU010000449.1:0-3447 GCF_010672095.1 Moorena sp. SIO3I6
TAAGTCATGATCGTCAGTAGTATTGATCATCTCAGCAAGCAATGCGATCGCCTCTAAGTTACTATGACCAATTTCACCCAATAATTCTATAGCGGGTAAGTTAGTATCTTTACTGCTATTGGTTTTTAATAGTTTAATAATTGCGGTCACAGCTTCAGGGATATTTTCAGAAAAAGGGGAAGATGCTGAAGAATTATCGTTAAAACGATCCTTCAAACGAGTCGGTTGAGACCGGTAAGCTAAGCTTAAATTAGGCTCACCATTACGTGCTCGAATTTCCTCAACAGTTTGCCAACCAGCCTCCAGGAAATTATCCAGCCATGAGAGTAAGGTTATAGATGGCTTACGAGAGTAAACTAGGGAACGTTGTTTATATAATTCCTTGCGCCATCTAGAATTTGATACCAGTGCCTGCCACTTAGCAAAAGGAATATCTAGCCTCGGAGAATAAGGAGTTTCCTGGCTCAATTGCTTGATTAACGTTGTTGCTTCATCACAGGATAATCTTGCCATTGGCTTTACCACCAGTTTGGGACTAGGAGCAAGTTCCTCCGTTACCCACATCACATTCAAATCTTCAATTAAATCTACCGCATCCACAGCGTAGGTTTCATCGATGATGTCATAGTTACCATGATCACGTAACTGTTGATAAGTTGTGTATCCCGACACCTGTAACCAGCATTCTTCTAAATTCAGTTGCATCGCCACATAATAATGACTAGCCCACTCAGGAATATCAACCCACTCTCGCGGTACTCGCAACGCTGTAAACTTGATTTCTTCACTAGGAATTAATACCAGTCGCATCTGGTTTAGCTCAACAGCTGTACCATTCACTACTTCCCAGAAACTTGGTAAATCCCCCAACTCTGGCCATACTAATGCTTTGTTTAGTGGTTTCTTTAGTGCTGTGTCTAGTGCTGTTTCTAGTAAATTTGGTTCTGTTAAATTTGGTTCTGTTAAATTTGCTTCTGTTAAATTTGCTTCTGTGTCCAGATAGCTTAAAAACGTATTCAGACAGAGACAATTCAGATACGCTCGCCAACGAGCAGCTTGATTAGAATAACCTTGAGCTTGGGTTTGGTGCCATGCTTGTTCTCGTTCTTCTGGGGAGAATTCTATCAACAATTGGTCTGGGTGTAGGAAAGCTACATCCTCTAAACTTAATTTCATTGACTCATCTCCTTTTTGGTTAATCGTTAATTGGTATTTGGGATATTGGGATATTTGGTGTTTTCACGTTTCAGGTTTCAGGTTTTACTTTGGCTACATTGGTTTTGCCCTATTTCCTGATCGAGATTGCTCTAGTAGTGCCTGATTTTGCTGGAGCCACCGCTCAATAAATTTAGTTATCGCTGGTTTAGCTGATCTAAATTCAATCAGTTCTATAGACATTTTTTTTTCAATTAATACCTCAAACCTTGGTTGAATTAATTCAAGTAAACTCTGGTTTATTTTTGTTAGTTTATTTTTTTCTATCTTACTAAAATTAATAGTCATTGATTTAGCAATATCTTCATCATAAATTTTATAAATAACTTTAGAAAATAACTCTTGGCTATCAGCACTTAAGTAAGCTTTTAGATAGTTATTAATATAGTTAGTTTTAGTGGTTGCATTAAGGCGCTGCTTGATGTCTTTAGAGGTGAGAGTTGTGCTCATAGCATCCTGAAAATAAAAGGTGACGACTGCCTTCAAAATTCGTTTAAAATAACGTTGAAACTGGCGAGCAATTTGATATTGCTTTTTAAACCCGAAAAGCTCGATAAAATCTTGTTGATTGATGCCTAGACCAAGCCAAAGTCTTAGGGATGTTTGAGCTAGCTGATCTAAAGCCGTAAATTCTCTTAAGATAATAGTCCTGACTTGATTCAACTCATCCTTTTCTTCCTCTTGGATTACCACCTCCAAAGGATTAGATGCTATATCAGTAATTTCCCCATACTCATCTAAGGATACTGAATTCCTGTGTTGAGACATCCGCACCGCTTGGATGCAAATGGCTAGCATTTCTTCAATGTGCTGAGTGCTGATTGCTGTTCCCGTAGCGTGGGCGTAGCCCATATGCTGATTGCTGTTCCCGTAGCGTGGGCGTAGCCCATATGCTGAGTGTTGATTGCTGATTGCTGATTGCTGATTGCTAATTGCTGATTGCTGATTGCTGTTCCCGTAGCGTGGGCGTGGCCCATATGCTGAGTAACGTACTACTTGTCTTAACCAATCTGAATCACTTATTTTAGGGTTATTCCTCTTAAAATCAGCAATTTTTAACTCAGAACTAACCATTTGAGTTAACCGATTTAACTGCTGGTTGTAACGAATAGCAATTTGTTGAAGCTGTTGCTGGCTTAGGAATTTAATTGGGGAATGATGGCGAGACTTTCCCTTGCTGCTGGGAGGATAAATCTCGTTAAAGTAGTCTTTAAACGATTGCCAAGCCAGACGATAATAGTTGAAATCTTGATTAGTGATTCCATAGTTATTAAGTGCTTGCTCAAGTTCGGTTTTATCCAAATATCGCAACAAGCCATAATCAGAAAATTTGATAGATTTTAACCTGAGTTCCTTGGCGACTTGATTTCTAATAATTCGCTTGAGGGCATTGAAAGCATAGGCATTGATAGAAGACTTAGCATAAAAATTAAATCCTCTGAGGAGTTTAGCTGGCTGGCTGGCTGCTTCACTAGCAATGATGAAACATTCCTCTACAGGATAATGTAACGCAAGATTATGAGATTTACTCAACTGATGGGCGATCGCTTGAGATGCAGACCAACAAACAAACTGTAGGTAATTGAATAAGAGCTGATCAGATAAGGTTAACAATAATAGATAAGCTCTGATCACCACTATCGCAGGATTAGTCATGGATAAAATCCGGTAAATACCAGATGCTTGTCTCAACTGATATAAGAAGCAAGCAGCCCAATCGGCTTCGCTCCTGTCTGGCTCAGACTGGACTAGATGTGCCATGAAACCCTCTAATCTAGAATTAGATTGAAAAACCGCTTCGAGCCCCCTATCACCTTGGGGGTCTTTTAAATAAATAGATGTCGAAAACGGTTTGATACCTGAGTTGTTAGTAGGCATTGATTCTTTACCCTAGCTTCTAGTAGCGCTTTACCTTAACTCCTAACTTAAATCGATTCATAGGTCAAACAACTAACTAAGTAGAAGGAAACCTCATTATTTACTTAGTACTCAAGCTTAGGGGTTATGCAGCTTATCTATAAAATAACTACATAACATTTGATAATCGAAGATTATGCTCAAGGGTAACTTAACCCATTATCCCTACCCATCAAGACGACGGGTAGTCATGGGTAATCGATTTGCCGTAGCCACTAGCCAATCCCTAGCCACCCTAGCTGGTATGGAAATGTTTTGGGCTGGAGGCAATGCTGTAGATGCTGCTATAGCAACAGCGATCGCATTGACAGTGGT
>NZ_JAAHHU010000045.1:0-45169 GCF_010672095.1 Moorena sp. SIO3I6
TACCACTTGGGCAAATTAGCCTTGACCGACACAGGAATCTACCGTCGGGATATGCAAGTGTTGAGTACCTGTGTAGCAGCGGGCATCCCAGTCGCTAGTGTTATTGGTGGTGGCTACGGAAATGATTTCGATGCCCTGATCTATCGCCACTCTTTACTATACCGTGCTGCTCTTGAGGTCTATCGCCAATTTAAGCTTTAATGGCAAACTAAAGAAGGAGGAATTCTTTGGTCGTAATTTATAAGATTGATAGCTAGGTATAAGTAGATAAACTCCCTAGAGCTACGGCCAACGCTACTCCCCACTCCCAATTTACCATTCCCCATTAGAAAAAACTGTGCTGCTATCCAAAGGCTTTGAAGTAGAAATGTATACCGGCACTCCCGAAGGGGATATTGTCGGTTTTTCCGATCAGATTGTGGCATCCCTCGACGGATTTGTCCGAGAGCCAGATCAGCGCCATGTCGAATATACCACTGCTCCTTTATGTTGCTATGACCGTCTCTTATGTGCCTTAGTGCGTCCTCGACAACAGCTGCGACAGTATTTAAAAAGCTTGGGTAACTATACACTAATTCCCGGCAGTACCCTGTCCTTAGGTGGAAGCGGACGCTTTTACATTTCTGACCCCAATAATCCTTACTATTCCTACATTGAGACCACCTACGGCACTAAAGTTGTCACTGCCAGCATCCATATCAATGTGGGCATCTCTGACCCAGAAATCCTGATGAGAGCTTGTCGTCTAGTGCGAATGGAAGCTCCACTGTATCTAGCCCTGAGTGCATCTTCCCCCTTTCTGGACGGTAAAACCACTGGCTATCACTCCACCCGTTGGGGAATGTTTCCCAAAACTCCCTGTGATGTTCCTTTATTTGAAAGCCATCGTCACTTTATCCAGTGGACTGAACAGCAACTCGCTGCTGGTACCATGTTTAATGTCCGTCATCTGTGGACCTCTGTGCGCCCCAATGGCAACCGACGCCCCTATGATCTCAACCGCCTAGAGCTGAGAATCTGTGATTTAATGGTCGATCCCATTGCCCTGTTATCGGTTATGGCACTATTGGAAGCACGCCTGATCCAACTGATTGATGATCCCAGCCTTGACCCCCTGGAGATAAGTACAATACCTGCCAACAACCGTTCCGCTGACTTGATTGCCCTCACAGATGCCAATGAAGTGGCTGCGGCTAAATCCAGTTTGGATGCCCAACTGAGGCATTGGCAGGATGGCAGACTAATTCTGGCAAGAGATTGGATTGAGGAACTTTATCAAGAGGTTTGGCCGGTAGCCAAAAAACAGGGTTTTAGTTGCTTCCTCTCACCGGTTCAGAAAATTCTACGGGAAGGAAACACCGCTTCGCAATGGTTACAACTTCATGGAGTGGGTTTTAATCCTCGCCAAGTGATGATTCAAGCCATTCAATCCATGGCTGAGCAAGAATCGCTACTAGAAGATCAATTGTGCCAGTCCCTGATAGCCTAACTTCCTGGCGTTGCGTCAGTCTTCGAATGAATAGGAGTAGAGTGGGCATCCTGCCCGCACCTAAAAACTCTTAAAATCATTCCATTATTAAGCAACGCCTTTGTTATTAAATTCAACTTAAACAATTAAACTTGTAACTACGAGGGTAGGGCAAATCCTCATTCGCCCTACCCTCTGATTACGAGGCCATTTTTTATGAATTTTTATAAAGTTTTTATAGTTTTTGTAAAGAAAACCGCCTTAATTGAATAATTTTTTTGCCAGGTGAAATGGTTTGAAATATAAGAATATTTAATATATGGTTCAACAAAAACTAATATAAGAAAAACATATGTGATCTATATCACTAGGTAGAGGTAATCTGAAATACATACAAAACTAGAGACCTTAGCTATGCCTATAGTACTATGACCTAAGATCTATATCGAATGCTCCTCGAACCTCAATCCCTTGAACTCATTCAAATAAATCTTTCCTGACACCCCTTCGCCCACACCCCACACCCCACACCCCACACTCAGTCAAGCGTTCAAGCTACTTGTGACCACTTAAAAAACCAATAGGCGATCGCCTATTGGTTTTCTAATCAGGGGTTTTAGACCCAGATTTGGTATGAATATAGATCACGGTCAAACGTGTTAAGGGTTTCTTGACACTCCCATCGCTAAATCAATATTATAGCCAGGGATTCGCAAGAGTACAAAACTCTTACTGGCTGAGCCAAACAGCCTCTAAACCCTCCGTTCGCCTAGCGGCGACCTAGGAGCATCAAACATCGGGCTTACTTGTTAGTTTTTGGTTCATGTCTTTAGCAGAGGCTTTTCAGCTTGCACATAAACCGCTGCTCTTTTGAGCGCATTAATCGGTGTTCCGATTTATCCATTCTAGCGGATATCATCGGAAAGAACAACAAATCTGGTCTCCAATTCCCCTCCCGTTATAGTCTTTGACTATAACGGGAGGGGAATTGGAGTTGAAATGATGGTAAAAGTTGTCTTAATCAACCCGCAAATTCCACCGAATACCGGCAATATTGCCCGAACTTGCGCCGCCACCACTACTCAATTGCACTTAGTGGGTCCGTTGGGTTTTGAAATTAGCGATCGCTACTTGAAACGAGCAGGACTAGATTATTGGCCCTATGTAGATTTTAAATATCATGATTCCCTTGATGCATTTATCAGCTATCACCAGAAGCAAGAGGGGCGATGGATTGGCTTTACCAAGAGAGGAACATACAACTATATTAAGTTTCAGTTTCAGCCCAAGGACTGGTTATTGTTTGGCTGCGAAACTCAAGGTTTGCCTCCCCATGTCTTAGATGCTTGTCAGGCTAAGGTCTTTATCCCCATGGCCCAGCCGGGAGTTCGCAGCTTAAATCTCTCCGTCAGTGCTGCCCTTGGCTTATTTGAGGCCAGGCGTCAGTTGGGTTACTTGGAATAGGTTTTTTGTGTGTTAATAATTAGGACTTACGAACTCTAGTTGGTTTCCCCAGTCCAATTTGTATATTTTGTAGAAATTTTATATATAGATTTCTTTTGTATAGATTTACTTGTATAGATTTTTCTTATAGATTTACTTGTATTGATTTAGTTGTATCGATTTACGTTTAAGCTTTAACCGTTTAATCTTTAATTAGACCTTAACATTTAAATATATCACTTCTTAAATCGGGTGTCAATAGAAATATCGACGGCGACTTTAGTCGCTGTTTCCCTAGTCCTAATCTTGCCGGACTAATATAGAAAAATTAAATGGAGAGCAACAGTCCGCCCCACTCAAAACATACTTATCCCCCTTCAGGGGTTTAAACACCATCAGTAGAGTTCAAATGCGTAATTTCACCTCTACTGATGGTGTCAATAGGAAATGTCTGTAGAAATGTGTAATTTTCGTGAAAAACCATCCTTCTCAGTGAATTCCCTAGCTGATCAATCCATTACTATATCTTTATATTGGGTTAAACTCTGTGAAAACGTTTTGTCGGACAAGTCTGTTTTAATCAGGGAAAGACCTCAAAAGCAGGTATCTTTGGGTAAAATCAAGGACTTTCAGCCTACAGCTGACCGGACGCACCTTGGTTTAATGAGTTAGTGTGTGTAAAATTACTCACCAAAAATTAAGCTATCTAGAATACTGAAATTACCAAACACATATAAGAAATTTCTATCATAAAGAGTAGGATTACCGAGAAATTACCGATAGATTTTGCTGATATCAAATGGCGAGTGCTCAATATACGCGCGCCAGCTATCAATAGAGAAAAGGAGGATTTGAAAGATTTTGTGAGCGCACCATCAACTAGCAACCCACCAGGATTAATCTGCCGGTTGATACAGGATTCTACGGTTGTTGTCTTACCCAAAATTCGCGTAGAGTTCATCTGTAACCAGTTAGTTACTTCGAGATTCCCATCGCTGTTTTTATGGCGCTCAAAGAGAATAATCAGCAAATATGCTGGATTTTCTTGGGTTACTGAGGGTGGTTTCCCGGAGAAAGCTTGATTAGCCAGTTACTTTATATGCATATATTATGCAGCATATGCAGCCATCCTGAACCGCAGCCGTGGTAAATCCCGACAATATCTCTGCTATGGGATGTTGTCCACCTAGTGGTCTAAGGATAAGTACCTATCAATGGCTTCAAGGTGTATCTAGCTATTGCCATGAAAGAACAAATTTTTTAGTAGTCATGTGAGCTTGTCTAAATCAAAGAAGCACGGTAATCTTGGCTAAGTCTCCCAAATAGATGTGATTTGGATCACACTTTAGCAGTGAGTCACATCATTGACTGGTAAAAAATCAATCAGGAACTGTTAAGCGCTCGTCAAACACCAGGAGGACTTTTTTGAAAGGAACACTTACTGATAAGGTCAATCATGTTCCGACCTGTGCAGCAGAGTCATCGGATTCGGCATCGAAACTACCTGCAAGTAATCATCCGGTCGGTGCAGCAATTCCCCTTGAGGTGAACCGTAAGGCTCGTACCTCAGCAGCCATGATTGGATTGGCGATTTCCATGGGGGCATCTGGCTTACTATTACCTCAACAGGGTGATGAAGCAATGGCATTCGAGCCAGTTGCTCCTGAGCCAAGTGGGACGAATCTACCAGCAGCCGAATTTAAAGTTACCGCTGTTTCAAGCCCCTCATTGCCAAACGCGGCTAAGCAGGGACAAGGGAGTGTGGAATCAAAGCCAGCCTCACCCCCAGAATTTGCGATTCGGCAAAGCCGACCCTACGCGAACGCGAATTTTAACAAGCTCAAAACCGATGACACTCTCCCAGTAGCGAGGAAGTCTACCATTGGTGAAGTTAAGGGTACTGATGCCAAAGCCTCATCTAACTCTGAGGGTGTACAGCCAAAACAGTTGCTAGCATCTGCACCAGTCTCAAAATTGGGTAACCTGTCAACGGATGCATCCCACGCTGTTTCCAACAAGACCAATAATCTTTTAAAAGCTAGACAAGACCTAGCCCTCAAGCGCCTCCAAAAACATCGAAACCGTCTGAGCAAAAGTCTGGTTCAGTTGAGGTCCGAGGAGTTTAACAAGTCTTATGAACTGGCATCAGGGACCCTTGGTTCTAGCCCACACACTTTACCCCCTGCAGTGCTAAAACCTGAGGGTTCAGTAACACAAACATCGCAGCCCATTGTTACGGTACCTACAGCTCCGGCGCTGCTCCCACAGCCAAGGCCGAAAGTTGCTGTATCACCAGCCTTAACCCAATCAACTAGATCTGAGCCACTACCAGTGGTCATTCCAGTACCGACTCCAGAAACAACTGTCATATCGGCAGTCAAACCATCAGTTTTCAAGGTCAGTACTCCAAGAATTGCATCGGCTACAACCAAGGTAACTACAGAGCAACTAAATGTACCACAGCCAGTGGTGGTGGGAACTAGGCTGTCATCTACTGGCAACTCTTTTCACCAGGTCAAAGGTGGTGAAACCCTCGATTCTATTGCCCGTAGTTATGGTTTATCCCGCTCAGAGCTAGTCTTAGCCAATCAGCTAGATAATCCTCACCTAATTGAAATTAATCAACAGCTGAAAATTCCTCAATTTAGGAGATTCGATCACCAAAAGTCCTCTTTTACCTTGCTATCTAGCAATAGCCGGAAATCTAAATCTTGGAAGCCAGGAATAGCGCGACCATTGGATTTAGGAACTATCTCTGTTAAGACTTCTACTAGTAGAGATCAAATCACACCCGTATCTATACAGGAAAAACCTAAGGTAAAACCGTTAACTGAGACGATTCTGACTCAATCGACTTCAGACAGTGGTCTGTTAGCTCAGGCTAATTCCTCTATTGAAAATCAGCCCTTAGAGTCTATTAACTCTCAGCGCAACTCCTATGTTGAAAAATTAAGGGCTGATATTCTCAAGATGCGAGAAGAAATCCGGGAGAATAAAACCAGCCCAGAGGAAAACAAACCAATCAACCTAGGAGTTCCTACTAACGAGCCAGTTAACGAGCCAGTTGCTGAACCCTCAGATAAGGAGTCTAAATCTGTTGAGATCACTCCCCAGTTCAATCCTGAGAATAATCAAGCAAGCGGTACAAAAGAGTGGCAATTATTACCGCAGCCACCGACAGCTCCACAGGCTCCTATTGCTATTCCAAGACCTCAGCCACCCCGGAAAACTCGACGCAGTTCTATTGCCATTCCTGTACCTCCACCTGAGGTATCACAACCCCGAAGGATAGCTGTAGCTCCTGCCCCACCGGAACGATTTAACCCAATAATCCGTATACCGGTAGGAAAACCTGTTTCACCAGGAGTGCCACCTCTGTCTCAACCAGATATGTACTTGCCAGATAGCCCTAACCGCTTTAACGGATATATCTGGCCAAGTAATGGTGTGCTTACCTCAGGTTATGGTCGGCGTTGGGGACGGATGCACAAGGGCATTGATATTGCAGCTCCCATTGGGACACCGATTATGGCAGCAGCCCCTGGTGTTGTGGTCAGTGCTGGTTGGAATTCAGGTGGTTACGGTAAATTGGTGGAAATCAAGCATCCTGATGGAAGTCTGACCCTTTATGCCCACAACAGCAGAATTTTTGTGCGTCGTGGACAACAGGTTGGCCAAGGTCAACGAATTGCCGCTATGGGTAGCACAGGTTATAGCACTGGTCCTCACTTACACTTTGAGCTTCATCCCAGAGGTCGGGGAGCTGCCAATCCAATGGCCTATTTGCCTAGAAGACGGTAATAAAGTGATTTCAAGGGAAGTATCCCCATCAGGCCAAATTACCAGGTCGAAGGAGGAGACAGAGGTGAAGGGTAAGGTGAGTAAACGGAACTTTCCTACTCTTCCTCACCTTCTGGTGACAATATTTAGTATGACCCTTAGCAGCTTGAGCTAAAGGCAAAGTCTAAGCCTGAAGCCGAAATTACCTTTCCTATTTTTCTTCTACCTTTTCCCTATACCCTTTTACCTGTGCCGTTCCATGGGTGCCCATGCAGTATGCCAACTAAACTTCTGTTCAAGAAAATTATTTAGATAAATTATTGGCATTGATATGTTATAGTACATAAGGGTTGAAAAAAAGGCTCAGTAGCTCAGTGGTTAGAGCAAGGGACTCATAAGCCCGAGGTCGCAGGTTCAAATCCCGCCTGAGCCATATAAATTAGCTAGTTAACTGGGCTAGCCAACTGGGCTAGTCAACTGGATTGATCAAGAGAACCCTGGTAGTGTTCTCGGATTTCGTTAATCGAAAACAGAGCTTGAAACATTAGCCCAGCCGACTGATAAAGCTCGGCTCCACCTTGCAGCCGGTCAACCAGGGCTATTACCAGCTCTACCTGGTAACCGGCTTCCTTAAGGCGGTCCACGGCTTTCATGGCTGATTGCCCAGTAGTCACAACATCTTCCAATACCACTACTTTGGCTCCTGTGGGCAAAGTAGGACCTTCAATGTATGCCTTGGTTCCATGACCTTTTGGCTGTTTGCGGATAATTAGACCTGGGATAGGGCAGTTTTCTAAGGCAGAAACAATGCTAACCGCACTCACGATCGGATCTGCACCTAGAGTTAAGCCAGCAACTGCTTGAGTATCAGCAGGTAGCATTGAGAATAGCAAACGTCCTATTGCCAATGCTCCTTGAGGATGAAGGGTGACCTGTTTACCATTGATGTAATAAGAGCTACGCTGCCCTGACGAAAGCACAAAATCACCCTCTTGGTAAGCGAGTTGGCAAAACAAATCCAGCAGAAAAGGTCGCAGGGTAGGTAAATCCTTTGGCATGGACAGGGCTTGAGATTGGATGTTCATGAAACTTACTGAAAAAAACCTAGAGTCAAGGGAAAATGGGAGCCTACAAGCTACCATCAAACCGGTTGATTTGGATTTGGTGGGTATTCTTTCACCCGCTGGGGTAGTTTCCCCCTAATATCGGATACTATTGAGGAAAACTACGGGTGATTGCAAATGCGTTGGGAAAAGCTGTTTAGCGTTGTAGTTATAGCAGCCACTGCTAGTCTAGGAGCAGGTGGTGCCATAGCAGAAACTAATTCAGAGGACTTGGAGCCAATTCCTCTAATAACCTTACCTGAGGCTTTTGAAAACGCTTTTTTTGATAACTCTGGGGACTTTTTCGAAAACAGGAGCATCAAGAGTCAAATCGATACAATTTTCGGTTCCGGATGGCCACCTGCGTTTCCAGAACTAGCACTTGAGCGGGATGCTGAGCGTGTCAGTAATCTTTATCGGGATCTACTAGAGCAGCAGGTTTCGAGCGGTCCTGTCATTCGTACTCTGGATTTACCAAACCCCTACAATACTTCCCTACGGTTGCTAGAGCAATCGAGTGATATACCAATCCAAGTGGAAAACCAAGAATTTTTCTTGGCACCGCAGCCCATACCACAGCTGCGTAGATGATGAGTATGGGCGAGATCAGTATGGGGTGATAGTAGTAGCTGACCGCAAGTGTCCAATCCAGGGTGCAGGAGTTGAACCTGCCTAGGGCAAATTATGAGTTTGCTGCCTCAACCGCTCGGCCAACCCTGGGTGATTCCTTTATATTATTATGGTAGCCTGAATCAAGTTATTGCAACACCACTAACTATAAATTCCCGATTTATCCAATAATTCTGAGAACATAAGATAATCTAGCTGTATAGCAGCACTATAATACAGCACGGAACCAGCGGTAATTCGGAATAACGTTAATCACCCTATGAAATTCAACACAACTGTAGCGCTAACCATAGTTCTACTGACAATGATGTTAGGTGCAGGTGTCGTGAGTGCCTTTTGGGGATTCTCTCTCGGTCACGAAGCCCTCAAAGGAGTTACTCAACCGGATACTAACCCTAAGAAAAAGTTGACAGGAAAGAAGGGGTCTTCTTCTGGGAAAGAAGGGGTCTTGATTGTGAGCGAGAAGGATATCCTGGTTAACGTTCACGCCCACATACACAATAAGGGTAAAAATCCTTCGGCTAAGAAAAACAGCCAGAAAACTAAGCAAATTAGTTGGTCTAAGCCCGCTCAGAAGGAGTCGTCGTCTGGTGTATTGACTCAAGAGGCATCCTTCACTCGGAAAAACCCTAAGCTAAATTTACCGGTTAAAAGTCAGGATAAGGGAGTCACCCTAGCGGTAAATTCTGCCAGTGTCCAGGAGGGTTCTTTAATGTTGGATGTCAGCTTGAAGAATCAGAGTTCTAATCCAGTCAGGTTTCTGTACAGCTTTTTGAATGTTACCGATGATCGCGGTCGTGCCCTAAGTGCAATTACGGAAGGCTTACCAGGAGAATTACCGGCTAATGGCAAGGAATTTTCTGGAACAGTGAGCATACCGACAGCTTTACTAGAGAACTCCGAGAAGCTTTCCCTGACACTGACCGATTATCCGGATCAAAAACTACAGTTGAAAATGTCTCAGATTCCTGTAGTTAGATAAGGAAGCAAGTCGAGGGAATGGTTGTTAAGGAGAAAACGTTGAAGCTATGCTAAAAGCCTATGTTGATAGCAAGCAACTAAGGCAGTTTCAGAGTCAGTCTCACGGCCAGTCTCACAGCCAGTTTCACAGCCAGTTTCAGAAATTTCCTTGACTGGCATTCGTGAACTAGCTCAAGCAAATGCTAGTAATACAACTGAAAACCCCATAATACAACTGATAAGTTTTTGATGGTAACCGATAACTCCATACCAAGCTGCCCTAGCTCTAAGAAGATACATCAGAAGGCAACCGTAACCAGCAAAAAATGAAAATTATTTGCTTTTACCTTTCACCTTTTCTATGGTTGCCAACCTGATGGTTCTTCTAACAGTGGATGCTTCTATTAGCCTCTCTGAGGGAGAGGTTTTTCTGGGATTGTTATCAGTGCTACTACTGATAGCCATCAATGCTTTTTTTGTCACGGCTGAGTTTTCGATGGTGGCGGTGCGGCGATCGCGGATTAGCCAATTAGTAGATGCGGGTGACGTGCAAGCAAAGACGGTTCAGGCTTTGCAACAGAGCATTGACCGATTACTATCTACAACTCAGTTAGGGATTACCCTCTCGAGCCTTGCTCTGGGATGGATTGGGGAGACTACCATGGCAACTTTGGTAGCAGCTGGGATAGCAAAGCTACCACTACCGCCAGCTCTAACTCCAGTTATTACCCATTCCCTAGCAATCCTGGTGGCATTTTTCATGATTGCTTATCTACAAATTGTTTTGGGGGAACTTTGCCCCAAATCCCTGGCTTTACTTTACTCAGAACAACTAGCACGGTTTCTGGGGCCACCCAGTCTGGTAATTGCCAGGTTTTTCAATCCTTTTATCCAGATTTTGAATCAATCTACCCGCTGGCTCCTGAGGTTGGTGGGTGTTCAATATTCTGGTCAAGGTTGGTATAGCCGTGTAACGCCGGAAGAGTTGCAACTCATAATTACCACTGAACGGGAGTCTATTGGACTGGAAGCAGAAGAGAGAAAACTACTGAAAAATGTGTTTGAGTTTGGGGAGGTAACAGCCGCAGAGGTAATGGTTCCCCGCACCAGTCTTATTGCTATTTCCCATGCAGCAACCTTCGAAATCTTGTTAGAGGAAGTTGCCAAGACTAGTCACTCTCGCTATCCTGTGATTGGGGCATCCCTAGATGATATTCGTGGCATTATCGACTTCAAAAAATTGGCTAAACCTTTATCTAAAGGGAAGCTAGGACTTCAGACACCGATTAAATTGTTGGTTTGCCCAGCTAAGTTTGTCCCAGAAACTACCCCATTGAGTGAATTACTGCCGATGATGCAGCGATCGCATTTGGCAATGGTGATGGTGGTGGATGAGTTTGGAGGTACAGCTGGATTAGTCACCCTCAAGGATTTAATTGCTGAAATTATTGGTGATGGACCTGAATCTGACATAACCCAGGACTTGACGGTACAAATTCTGGACGAGTATACCTTCCTGGTGCAAGCTCAGATGAATATCGAAGAAGTCAACGAACTTTTGGATTTAAACCTACCTGTAATTGATGACTATCACACTTTGGGCGGTTTTCTGCTCGACAAGTTTCAGAAAATTCCTGTACCCGGTGAAACCTTAAATTATGAAAATCTAGAATTGACCGTTGTGTCTGCTTCTGGAGCGCGCCTAAACCAAATTCGGATACGCCGCCAGCAGCCACAAGGTAATAATTCAGTAGATGTTTCTGATTCTGATCAAATGCCGATAATTCCCAGTAAGGAGGATGTCTCCTTTGATAATGGAGGGCTATAGTTTTGATCAACTTGAGTTGATTAGTGCCGGATAAAACCAAGATAAAATAATGGCGCGAGGAGATCAAATTTACGTATTCCAAAAGTTTCTTAACTTTGAAGGGGTTTACCAACATCATGGTATTGACTGTGGAGACGGTAGTGTGATCCACTACCGCAAAAAAACTGAGACAATTGAACGTAATTCTATGGCTACCTTTGCTCTAGGTGAAACAAAAATTTATGTCAAACAGTACTCAGTTTGTTTAATTCCAGATGTTGTGATTCGTCGGGCAGAAAGTCGATTAGGGGAAAGGCAATATAACCTAATTTTTAATAACTGTGAACACTTTGCTAATTGGTGCAAGACTGGGAAAAATGAAAGCCAGCAAGTCAAGGATTTTATCCCGGTAATTAGTAATACGAATATCGAGGGTTTGTACGAAGCTATAAAACAAGCACTTCAGGGAGCAAAGCAAGACGATACAACTCAGTTACTTAATCAAGCATTATCTGATCTCAGGGTGGTTTGGGATGAGATTCAACCTAAGTATAAACAGGAACTTAAAGAAATCAATGCCTGGCAGCAAGTGGCAATTCAAGCTATTAAAAACAATAGAGAAGACTTAGCCCGTGCGGCTTTGATGCGGAAGCGCAACTATGAGAAAAGTGCGACGGAAAAGAAAGCTAAACTAGACCAGTTAGCGAAGATGACAGAAACCTTGATTCGCAACCGTATGAACTGGCAACAAACCTAGCGGGTTGGTTAAGTAATCAGAAAGCTACTTTGAGCGGTCAGCTATCAGCAATCATAACTTATGGGGTCGATTTAATTTTATGACCCCTACTCCCTACTCCCTACTCCCTACTCCCTAAAATCTAGGACGAGGTACTTCAAGCAATTCAGAACTGCTATATATTCTTACTATAGTTTAGTTGTAAAGATCCAAAAAACTGAATGGAACGTGGTTTACTATGGTTACCTCTGCTAGCAGCATTTTGCTGGCTGGCCTGGTCAGGTTGGAACGAATACCAAAAGATTGAAGCTTATCGCCGCTGGGCTGAACAGTTTGAACGGGCAAAGTATGATATCTATGCGGTGCTTGGTCAGAACGGCAGTGACCTGACTTGGGGCAAACCCACTAGAAATGAACCAGTAAATCTAGAAACCTTTTCCCTCAAAGAGGTTAAATCAATCAACTTGCTAGTTGATAATCAAGTGGTTGACTTAGAGCAACCACCGGATAAAGGTCGTGCGATCGCATTAGAATTTCAGTTCCTCAAACCCATAGATCCAGTCAAAATTCCCTTTACAGAAATTCCTTTGGCAGTGGAGTGGGGAAAATATCTCCAGTCATTAACTATAGCGCTGGGTGAAGGCAATAGAGAATAGGCAACTTCGGCTGCTCGACATTGGGTAGCAACCTCCGCCATTGATCCCAGGTTACCCTTACAGGTCAGACCTGGGGCTGCTGGTGAGTTAAGCTAAAAACTGCACCAATTGCTCTAACTTCAACCAAGGGGCACCGCTCGCCATAACATCCTTTGCCATAGCAATCCCTGCTGTATGGTCTTCGAGAGGTATAACACCGGCGACTTGAAGGGCTAATGAAGCATTTAATGCCACCACATCCTGCTGGGCTGGTGTTCCTTTACCTTGCAAAACATTCCGTAAAATTGCTCCATTTTCCGCTACATCACCCCCTCGTAGGGACTCAGTAGGAGCAGGAGTTAGACCGAGATGTTCCGGATTCAGACTCAAAAGTCGCACCTCACCCCCCGATAGCAGTGCCAAGTCAGTTTCATCTGCCAATCCCGCCTCATCTAATTTTTCCCTGCCATGGAGAACTATTGCGTTGGGAGTACCCATTAAACACAACGATTGCGCTACAGTTTCTACAAAGTTGGGAGCATAGACACCAATTACCTGACCGGTGGGACGCAAGGGATTTACCAATGGTCCTAACAAGTTAAACACTGTCCGTACTTTGAGGGTTTGCCGTAATGGTGCCACTGCTTTCATGGCTGGATGCCAACCCCGAGCAAACAGAAAGGTTACCCCTACCTCATCCAGGGCTGCCTGAATCTTGTCCGGTGCTGCTGATAAATTTACTCCTAGGGCTTCGAGCACATCAGCGGAACCGACCTTACTAGAGGCAGAACGATTACCATGCTTAGCCACCAGCACTCCAGCCGCCGCCACTACGAAGGCTACTGCGGTAGAGATATTAAACGTAGACGCGCCATCCCCACCGGTACCACAAGTATCAATAACGGGTTGGTTGTGTTCAATGGTTGTCTTTTGCAAAGACTGGGATTGTAGCACCTGAGCCATCCCTGCCAATTCGGTAGCGGATACTCCTTTAGCCTGGATAGCTGCCAAAAGTGCGCCAGATAAGACGGTGGGAATTTCTTCATTCAACCATCCCTGCATCAGTTGTGATGCCTGGTCACTGGATAACGATTGCCCATCCAACAACTGTTGCAACAAACTGGGCCAGTTAGAAGAGGTTTGAACCATTATTTATAGAAGCTGAGTATTTGATCTAGAAATGCGATCGCATTAACTATTCAATCACTATTTCCGATCAATCTCCCACTAACAACGCTACAGCATAAGCGGCAATTCCCTCTTCACGTCCCACCGGGCCCAACTTTTCATTAGTGGTTGCCTTAATGCCAATTTGGTCAGGCTTCAGGTCTAGGACTACACTTAAGCGATCGCGCATCGTCTTAATATGAGGCTTAAGCTTAGGACGCTCCGCCACCACCACGGAATCAATATTGCCAATCTGCCAGCCATGGGATTGGATCAACTGATTCACCTGACTCAACAATACCAAACTATCCGCACCCGCCCATTTTTCGTCAGTTGGGGGGAAATAATGACCAATATCGCCCAAACTCAAGGCTCCCAGCATGGCGTCCATTATGGCGTGAGTCAGGACATCGGCATCACTGTGACCGACTAATCCCAATTCATGAGGAATTTCCACACCTCCGATAATCAGACGGCGACCTTTGCCCAATTTATGGATATCGTAACCGTTGCCAATCCGAATAGTCATTTTTCCCACTAAATCCCCCGTTAACAGAGCAAGCGATCGAATTTTACCTGTTTTTTAAAGTCTAACAATCAGGCTTTTTACTTATTATTTAAAGTATCAAAAAAATTACCTTTCTGGTTAACCCTTCCACTATTCAGCAACAGCATTTTATGAGTAGTTGTGCTCATTGCCAAACTGGGATGCACCATGATTTATTTTTTTTTAAACGCAATTCGTTGAAAAATTATCAAACAACGGCGCAAGAGGATATGGATAATAGCAAGAGGATATGGATAATAGCTAGGGCTATATTCATGCTCTTTATGGTCTTATTTTATTCGGGTCAAGCACTTTCTCTTAGCCAAGTAGAGGAAAAAAACTATATCATTGCTAACTTTGTTGGGGATGTGATGATGACAAGGCGATGGGAAAACACCCCTGATAGTTTTATCCCTAAGTACGGGGTCAATGCAATTTTTGAGCCGACTCGGGAGATTTTTGCCCAGGGAGATATTAATTTCGCCAATCTGGAAACTCCGTTGAGCGATCGCGGTACTCCTCACCCCAGCAAATTTGTAAAATTCCACACCAAGCCCGAATATGTATCGGGACTAACCTACGCAGGTATTAACGTAGTTTCCCTTGCCAACAATCACACTTTAGATTTCTCAGAGGAAGGGTTACAACAGACCATTGATGTGCTAAATGCCAACAATATCAAGCACTTCGGTTCAGGGATGAACCTTGAAGCCGCAGCTAAACCACTGTTAATGGAAATACACGGAATTAAAATTGCCTTTCTTGGTTTCTCTGGAATTACCGGCAAGCAACCTCCCTGGCTGTATGCTGATGTGGATCGCGCTGGTTCGATGCGACTAACCAGCCATTATTTAGAAGAGGGAATCAAGACTGTTCGTGACCAAGCTGATGTGGTGATTGTGTCGATTCACGGTGGGAAAGAATACAGCAGCGAACCCGGAAGCTGGCGAGAATTAGAGCATTTGGCCATTGACTTGGGCGCAGATTTGATTGTTTCTCATCATCCCCACGTCTTACAAGGGGTGGAAATGTACAAAGGAAAACTGATTGCCCATAGTTTGGCTAACTTTGTCTTTGACCAACCTTGGTTTGAAACCTTACCGAGTATGATTCTTACCTGCAAGATCGATAAGGATGGTGTCTTTGAAGCGTTTTTCCATCCTATTTATCGCGCTGATTATGTGCCGAAGTCCGTTAGGGGTAATCTGGCTAACTCGATTATTAAAGAAATTGCCGATTACTCGTCTAAATTTTCGACATTGGTTTTACCTGAAGAGAATATCGGACGGATCATTTTGGATCGAGATAGCATATCCCAGGATAACAAGGTTATTCAAACAACAATTCCCCTTCAGCCAACCCAGGACAAGTACAGTCTCTCCACTCCCATTGTTCTGGACGAGTCTTGGTTGCTTTCTTCGGTTTCCGCAGATGCCAAAGCAGAAGCAAGATTTGGTCGGGATCTTCTCTGGTTGAGTGGATTTGAAGAATCTGAAATCAATTTATGGGATTTGAACGGATCGGGTGAATTGTACGATGATTCTGTGGCTAAATTTGGCCAACGTTCTTTGCAAATTACTGGGATGTCTAGCAACAGTTCCGACGGGCAAGCAAATCTGACATCGAAAATTCCCGTTGAGTCTGGCAAAAACTACACCCTTTTAGGTTACGTGCAAACTGAGCAAAATGCCAAAGCTAAGGTTGAAATCCAGTATTATACTCACCAAGGACGCAGATCCAAATATTACAGCGATTATAGCGATCGCCCTTTGCCACCCATTTCCAGTGAAACTGCGATGGCCTTATCTGAGTCTGTTCCTTGGCAATTGTTCAGTTTCGATTTTCAGCCTCCCGAAAACACGGAGGCTGTTGACATTGTTTGCCAAAATGCTTCGACTGAGGGAGCAAATAACCGGGCTTGGTTTGATGGCTTAATGCTGATTGAATGGCAAGAAGATTTTGCCCCGCTGCCTCAAGAATTACCGACACCCAATAATCTCAAAGTATTGCAAGTTCGCAGCCACAATCAAGAGAGTCTGAATATCTGGCTGGGGAAAACTACCTATTCCCAAAGGTTAAATATCAATTATACTGAGAATACTGGCTCGATGTCCTAGGATATTTTCTAGGATATTTTTATATTTCACGATATTTTATCCTCCTAACGACATTTTTATGGAGGTTTTATGCAACTGGCAAGTCTTTTTCTGCCAAGTTTGTCTCTGCCGAATTCAAGATAATAGTTCCTTGCCTTTCTTTGACCAATAGCAACAATAAAGCAGTAATCACCGTGAAAACCGCAATTACCAAAAACTTATTATAGTGGCTAAATATTTTTACTTCACTGACAAGAGGTATTTCTTCAATATCGCAAGGCATATTAAGTCTTTTGCAAAGTTCTGTCATATGTCTCATCTGAATTACAGGCATACCACTTTCCGCAAATCTTTTCATCAGACTGTCAGAAGTACCTGGTTTTATCCGCATATTTTTATTGAGTCCAGCCTGGAAAATTCTTTCTTTGGTATCGTCACCTACAGATATCTTGCCACCTCCTACATTTACATAAAGTTTGATTGTATCACTATCACTATATTGACTGTAAATACTCATTCTATGGTCGATATTTTGTCTTCGATCTATTTCGTAAATATAGTACATCTTATTGCGCTTGATAATTTCTTCCATCATTTGTACTGCTTGTGCTTCCAGTCCTAATCCTAAATCTTCCAATCCACCCCGAGAAGCAGCTACAGACCGATTGGAAATAATTTGTTTTTCGTTGAGAATTCTTTCCATATCAAGCCATGCTAGATTGGGAAGATTAGATCCCCATGAGGAACTGCCAACACTGGAGATCGCAATAACTTTTATATCCATTGCTTCTGCTGCCGCCATAACAGCAAGATTCAAAGCTGGATAGGAACCGCTGAAGCTTGCAGCTATAGTATCTCCATTTTTTACTCCCGCTTTTATGTATAAATCGACCATTAATGCCGCCCAATTTGGATTAATTGTTGCTACTTTAGCGGTAGGAGCAACTACCATTGTTGTTATCGGGGATGATAGCACTCCTATCATCCCCGACTCAATAAACTTATTAAGTTTGTCCGCATCATATTGATCGTAGTATTGTTCGCCAACTTCTTTCTGACGATACTCTTTTATAGTCTCCATACCAGCTTGCATTATTTGGGCAGCTTTTATCTCTGTCTCTCCAGCTTTCACCGAAATATTTTCCACAGCCATTAAACCTATCAACGCTACTATAGCGACGGTCAGGATAATTTTCCAAGTCTGTTTTTCCGATTGCCAGTACAGTCTTTTCATGTTCAAAAACCTCCTAGTGCTATTAGCTCACCAAAATTAGGATTAACTTAACCAGTACGCTGCCTATTATCACACTTGATAAAGCTTCAACCCAACCATAAGATTCCATATTGTTCGCAATCAATCCTGGAATAACATAACCAATAACATTAAGTGAGTCTTGTCCCATCTCCATACCACCTCCTAAATTTCCTGGCGATAATATATCCCAGATTAATTTGAATCCAAATCCTAAAAGTATGGCGATCGCTGTTTTTCGTCTACCGTATATAATCAGCTTATAACTGAGAACACGAACAATTAAATATACCAGGAAACTCACAGCAAAAGTTACTACCATACTCAATGGTCTATCCAGGTAAAGAGCAATATATCCCGGAACAATTATTCCCCCCGGATAAAATCCTGTAATGTTGGCAAACAAGACGCTGATTACTATCCCGATCGCGATCGCTTCGGTCAAACTATTTTCCCACATTTACTTCTCCTGTTAATTTCGCTTTCTTCTCCACCAGTTCGATTAGATTTACTCCCCCATCCTTGATATTTCCAACACCCATCACCATTGAGGAAGCTTCAGAAATCTCTACTATTCTTTCCCAGATATCTTCCGTTATCAATCCTTCAGCGTTAATTATTTCTGAATCAGCTATTCCCTGCCCGATCGCTATTTTAATTAGGACATCACATTTTTCTCCTATTACTATATACTTATCAGCTGGCTTCCATTGAATTATATATTGACCAATTTCCTGGGAACGGCTAATTCTATCTTTTCTCGTATTTATTACCATTATTTTTGTTGGTTTTTCGCTATGGCGCAAAACAGCATTATTCCAATTTTTTTCTGTCGATTCTATATCATTAGCTGCAAAACCATTAATGAAAACTATTTTTTCACCGCCTTTGTCAATAGTATACTCCTTCATTGATCCGATATCTGGAGTAGCTTTATACATGCCTTTTAATGCAATGTCTTTGGAAACATTTAAAGCACTGCATACTGTTAGCGCTAAAGCTACGTTTTCTTTATGTTCTATATAAGCAAATTTACTCATGTCTTCATCTGATATCCTCTCTAATTCTGCTGGTGATACAACCAATAGTTCGCTATTACGATCTTGGCAAGCCATCTGAAAATCTTCTCGATAATCTTGTGCTGCTGTGAACAGCTTCCCATTTTTGGGAATCGTTCCCAAAAGTGCTAGAGTCACATCCCGCTTTCTCGGGCCCATAACATCAAGATGATCTGCACGTACATTGGTGATTACTCCATGAGTTGATTTAATCATATTTAACTCTGTTACCGCCTGCAAACGAGGATTAAGTGCCATACATTCTATTACCAACACTTCCGCCTGGTTTTTCGCAGCAAATGCCACTATTTTTAACTGCTCGATTATGTTAGCTTTCGACTTTATTCTGTAAACTGGCAATTCTCGCCCTTTATCTGTAATTAATCTTGGCTGAGTTCCGGTGGTTTTGGCAAATACCTTGAAACCCCCTTCCCTAAGACCACCAGCAATTAATCTGGTGACCGATGATTTTCCCCGGCTACCATTTACATGGATTCTGACCGGTATAGACATTAGGTTTTTGATATGAATTACATATTCTAAACCCAGAACTATCAACATGATTATTGTCGCCACTGTGATCACGAGCCAAGTATTCAATCTACTTTCCTTCCTTCAGTTATTTTTTATGTTACAGACAATACCATATTTTTTGCAGTTCTTTGGGATAGAGCTCACTTGACAAAAGAGACTTTTGTGCCTGGGGGGCGACATGCAAAAGGATTTGAGCTTGCATGTCGCCCCCCCAGTTCATAACTGAAGTTCCCCTGTACAAATGTACTATCTATGCCCAAAAGTTATGCCAATCCTAGCTTTGAGTGCTGTAGAACAATAGTACTACTGGGTACAACCAGTTTGAGAAAATGCTTGTACCTATTGCTATGATTAGATTACAGCGTACTAGACTAACGTCAGTTTTGGTTAAGCGGAAGCAGGTAATAACTGTTCTAGGCGGAGGGAAGGCTTTTTGGGCTGGTGGCAATAGGCAATCAGCCCACCCAACAGATTAATCAGAAAATTGACGGGACTGCGATGGCGGGTGTGTTCAATCTGAGAAATGTTCTTCAACTGGTCGAGGATGGTCTCAATAATGCTTCGCTTGCGGAGCAATAGCTTGTCCCACAACGGCAAGAGTCGGTTCTTCATGTTTTTTTTCAACGGGGTAATCAGTTGTAAACCTGTAGTTTGCCAAAGTTGCTCACTGAGTTTTTTGGAGATGTAGCCTTTGTCTCCAAACAGCTTACCCGTCAAGCTTTTAACCAGCGCGGGAACGGGTTTGCGGTCATCGACATTCCCCGGTGTCAGGGTGATATTGAGTAGTTCTCCGCAATCATTGACTACCAAATGAAGCTTAAAGCCAAAGAACCAATCTACAGAAGTGCGTCCACGCGCTGCCTGTCCAGAAAAGGTACGATGTTGAGAAATCCGTCGATTATGACAAACTTTCAGCTTCGTGGAATCGATAAAACTCACCCCAGTATTTTAACCAAAGCAGTATCGCAGGTAAGCACACAGGGGTAACAAGGTTGAAGGGAGTAACTGTACGAAACGTGAGTAGCTGACCAGACCAGGAAAAGCCTCGTGCCAGTAAGGTTGAACCAGTTTTTGATAAAAGTCCTTAAAAGTGCGGTAGCCCATTTGATGGAAGGCAATCACAATCGTCATCCGTTCACTCAAACATAGACCCGATGACCGATTGCGATATTCTGCGCCCGCTTCTAGTAGTTGTCTGTTCCATAAGGGTTCAAATGTTTGACAGAAGTCATTGCCCTATCGGGCACGCTACGCGAACGACATGGCAAAACAGGTTTTCTATACTAAGCATGGGGCAAGCTAGGGGTTGACGGTTGGCACTTTCAGCCTACCTGCTTCGCTCCTCCTTATCCAAAACTGACGTTAGACTAGTGTGGCGCGTACGCATTGGCTATTCATTATAGCACAACTTAGTATCCCATGGCCAGAAAACCCCTACGCCATGTGAAGGTTTGTTTTTGATAAGTGTACGCTCTATAATAAAAAATTAATAGATGAGCGCCTTGCATCAGCACTACATAAGGCGATGAATCGATTTGTACCCAGTAGTACATTAGTCCTACCTGTCAAAATGTAGGCACCGTAAGAGTTCAGGGATTCATAGTACACGTGTATGGGGGAACTTCAGTCATAAACGAAAGTATTATCAACGAGGTCTAAGGGCTAAGTCGCTTATACAGCGGTTTGCAATTCAGTTAGGTACAAAGTTCTGGGTTTTTAGGGACTGAGGCCGTGGGCCACGCGGGGCGCGTTCGGAGCAGGGAAGAGGGAAGTCGGAAGTCGGAAGTCGGAAGTCGGAAAACAATCCTGTGTACCTGATAGTTATGCAAACCGCCGTAGAGTCTGCGTTTTAGCTTATTTCGTCGCCCCCTCAGGAGAATTGCTGTATTTCCTTACTCTTAATATTAAGTTTTATTTCGAGATTGGAAATTTATGGAACCTACAGTGTATTTACGGATATCTAGAGAACAAATATCCCAAATATATGACGAGGTTCAACAATGAAAAAAATCGGTTCTACTACTCTACTCATGTTCGCTACACTCTCGGGACTTCTGTTGTTTGCTCCCCCAGTAAAAGCGGATCAAATCAGATACTGTTACAGTGTCCCTCGTTACTACGTTGAGAAGGATGCAGCTAACCATCGTGAAGCTTACGATGATGGTTATCAGGAGGGGCGACGTGATGCCAGGAGGGGTATAGCTTATGAAGAGCGCACCGCAGGGGGCGAGTTTAGCCGTGGCTATCGTCATGGATATTACGGTCGCCGCTACAGAGGTCAGCGGCGTCAGGTTGCAGACCGCCGTAACTACTACAACACCAGGGAGTGTCGTACCTACAACTATGACGATAATGAGAATATGAAAGATGTTTTGGGCAGGATTTTGCACCAATTTGAAAGGGATCTGCGTTGGGATATGAACTGGAACAATAATCCTCAACGATACGAGGAAAGGTACGAAGATAGAAGCCAGGACAGAAACTCTCAATTATATCGATATCCAAGATAGTTGTTCATTCAAGTATTTCCATAACCGAGTCACTATGGTGCTGCTACTACCTTATGAAAGCTTTGGGGAGTTGGTAGTGGTACACAATTGGTGATTTTAGCTCCTGTTACCTTTACCAGACCGTAGCCAAACCACTACATGTTTACCATTACCGATTCTAATTTGATGAAATTGCGATCGCTACAAACCGGCAATAACTACTTCTAGGCTTACTTCAATAGACAACTGCGGCGAAGTCTACTCGTCAGAGGTTTGATCTGCAGAACGTGGTTTAAGCAGAAAGATTTCTATCCCATCAATGGGTTTCTCTCGGGTTTCAATCTGAAATTGCTCTTTAACAACAGACCGAAATAGTTTCGACGACTTGACATAAACTAGCCATAAACGAGATTGGGTTGGGGGCAAACTGCTAACCCAACCTTCTATCGCTTGCTGATCGTTTTTTCTAACCGATCGCGGGAGTACATCCTTAATCTCAATACTCCCAGAGCCATGATAGTAATGATTTAATGCTACAGGTATTCTCTGACCAATGGACCAAACAATCACATCACCCGGTTGTTCTTTGGTGGCAATGGTTTCCACTAAACCACGCCAATTTTCTCGATCCAGCACGGTATAGTAACGCTTTAGCCCACCACCAACAGCAATGGCATAGATCAGGGCTATCACCAACGCACCAATACGCCATCGACGCCAAATGCCGAGCCCAGCGGCTGCTAAAAGAATAAATAGGTATGGAGCTGCTAACAGTAGGTAACGATTAACCCAAAGAGAGCGAGAGACTTGGGACACTGAAAAGAACAGAACTAAGGGTAAAAACGCCCAAGCCGCAATCCAAGCCAGCTTACCTGAGCGTGGTTTGTTGAATAGGACAACACCTAGCAAACAGGTCAACATGACAGAGTAGGCATTGTAAAACCAGTAGATGGCATTGGAATTGGCTCGACCAAAGGGCCAAGCGGTAAAGCGACCTGGCTGCATGATCACATGCAGTAAACCAGGACTAGTGCGTCCACCGAGATCACGAACTGATGTACCAGGTACTTTTACACCTCCCATAAATTTGGCGCTTTTAGTTACTAGGGGAAACACCCATGGCAACCATAAAATACCAATCAGTAACAGTCCGACCCCGAAACGGAACAAAACACGAGGTTGATTCCGATACTTCCAGCCAAACACAACTATGTCTGGGAGCAGCAGCGCTACGTTAATGGGTGTGGTGATAATTGCCAAGAATCGCAGACCAGCCCATCCTAATAGTAAAGGAGTCGTTGGACGTTCTAGGGCGTGGGTTAAGATCAGTGTGCCAGCAACACCAAAGAATGTACTCGGTGCGTACATCCGGACTTCTTGGGCATGATGGATAAACAGGGGTGAGAGGGCAACGATGAGGGCAGCAATTAAGCCAGTGGACTCTCCCATTAAGCGCCGACCAAGCCGATAGGTAACAAAAACAGTACCAATACTAAACACAACGCACAATCCCCGCAGCCAAGCATCACTACTGCTAACTATCATCCAGATCCGTAAAAGGATCTGATATAGGGGGCGTGTACTATTAAAGACTTGCTCTAGGTGCTTGGCACGATGAATACTAATGAGTTCATCAACCCATAGGCTTTCTGTACCAAGTTGATAGAGGTACAATCCAGTGGCTAATAGTAAGATTAAGGTAATGGGCATCCATGGTCGGAACCAATTTCCTCGCTCTAGGAGCGCTGCTGTTTTGTAGTTGTTGGCTTTCATGCTCTCTAATAATCAAAGCCCTAGAGCTGAGACCGATGTTGATTTGTTTTTGATATCAGTAGGATTTGGAGTATCAGTAGAATTGAGAGAATTGGGTATGACCAGAAATAGATGCATTAAATCATTTTGTCTATAAAAGTTCTCGTTAGTGAATTCTGCGTGTCTTTCCAGGTCAAAATGTTCTTTGAAAACAGTGCGAAACTTTTTTTGGTCAAAACCTGTGCCGCAAACTAGCCAGAGCCGCGAGGAAATAGGTGGCAAGTTATTTAGTGCTTCCTCTACGTCAGGCTTTTTGACTTGAGCAGAAGGACAAAGTTTCTTCAGAGAATAGATCGGGGCATCTCCATTATAGTAATGACCCAGCGCTGAGGTCATTTTTGGCGAACCTATGGATAACACGATGGTATCACCAGGTTTTTCATTCATGCTAATTGTTTGCGCTACATTTCGCCAATCTTGGCGATCCTGCACGGTGTAATAGCGTATTAGCCCACTGCTAACGGTAATGGTATAGATAATTGCTACTGCGATCGCTAAACTCCGTTTCCAACGCCACAATCCCATCAAGCCAGCGGCCAGAATAATCAAAATGTATGGGGATAAAAACAGTATGTAACGGTCTATCCATAATCGTTTAGACACTAAAAAAATCATGACTGACGGTATAAACGCCCAAGCAGCAATCCAACACAGGCGTGGTTTGTGGTTTTTGTGGATGATGGCAATACCGACCAAGGCAGCTAATAGTAGACTGTAGGCTTGATAAAACAAGCTGCTGACCTTCGATGTGGAAGGAAATGGAAAGGCAGTAAAATTCTTTAACTTACGTAAAACATCCACAAAACTCGGAAATGAGTGTCGAGTAGCCGATGCATCAATTTTGGCGATGGGATTAAGGGCCTTGCTTAGGAAGGGCAGGCTTCCAGACACTAGAGATAACAAAGATGGTAACCACAACAGGATCACCAGCAACAGCCATTTGCCGAAAGCTAATAATGTAGCCCGTTGCTTGCGAAACCGAAACCATACCAACCAGATGTCCGCGAAGAGCAGGGTGGCATTGAGTGGGGCAGTTAGGTTTACCAACAGTCGTAGGCTAGCCCACCAAGCCATTGAGGTGGTAGTAGGATTCTCAAGAGCATGCACTAGCGCTAGGGTACCACCTAGACCGAGACAAGTGCCTAGGGTGTACATACGAACCATTTGGGCAAAATTGATGAACAGCGGCGATAGAGCTAAGAGGAGGGCAGCAATCAAGCCTGTTGGCTTTCCCGCTACACGACGACCAAGCTGGTAAGTTAGAAATACACTGCCCAATCCAAACAAGACAGACAACCCCCGCAACCAAGCATCGCTGGTGCCAAACTGCATCCAGAGCCACAGGAGGATGAAATACACTGGGCGGATTAGACCCAGATGGCCTGGTAAGCCTTTGGCATCATTAACACTGTAGAGTTCATCCACCCACAGGCTCTCTGTGCCGAGTTGATAGAGGTCAAACCCAGCCGCCAATAGCAAAATTAAGGCGATGGGAATCGATTCCCAAAGCCAATCGGCTTGGATTGAGGTTTCTGTTGAATTAAGTTTTTCTGCTTTCATGGATCTGACCAACCTTATCTACAATCAGTATTAAGAACCACCGTGATCAGACGAGGGTTCATCATGGCTCAGGAAAGATGGTTGATCGCCATCAACAAAGAACGATTAACCTCTTACCAAAGTAAATTGGGACACACGGCCATATTACTTATCAGCCTTGTTTTAGTCATTTATGCAAAAGATCTATTATTGTCTCGATAACCTGATCACCTGATCAGCCCATCACCCTTGGCCTCTATCTTGCCAATGGTTTTCTGCCGTCAGTTTTCCCAAACCCATACCATGCCAGTCCTACCAATGGTGTAAGTACTACGATTTCCCACAGTATTCCCAAGAAATTAGGAATACTCAATATGGTGCGCACCATACCCAATTCTGGATTAAAATAATCAAATCGGGCAAAGATGGTAATAGGTGAAATAAAATACTCTAGGGAAAAAGGCCAGAGTGCCTGGACTCCGAAAGGTGCTGTTGGGTCAGCTACTAGCATATCCAAGAGAATGTGGCTGCCATAAACTAGAGCTGCCCAAATTCCCCACCGGAGCCGATTTAACCTCCAACGTCCCACTAGCCAAGCAACGAAGATGCCAATTACGGCGGCTACTATCAAGCTGTGGGTGGCCTGACGGTGAAAAGCTCCTGGATTTCCAACCAGCAGCAATCCAGGCAGAATGTCTATGTCTGGCAAATTCGTGAGCAATACTGAACCATACAACAGCCGAGTTTGCTGATGCCAAGCTACATAAGGGCGTGCCAGAACAAATCCACAAATACCGGCTAATGTGTGTCCTACTGGTGATGGCATTTTATTAATTTTAATTGGTAATTGGTAATTTTAATTGGTAATTGGTAATTTATATTTGGTAATTGGTAATTTATATTTGGTAATTGGTAATTTATATTTGGTAATTGGTAATTTATATTTGGTAATTGGTAATTTATATTTGGTAATTTATATTTGGTAATTTATATTTGCTCTGACTATTGTTTATTGATCACCATTACACCTGATTACCTGATCATCCGATTACCCGATCACGACCTTACCTGATCACGACCTTACCTGATCTGAGTTAATCACCTTTACTTGCGCAAAGCGTATACAATTCCCCCCAGCAGCCCCTGAATTACCACGATTCCGTAAGCCAGCCAAGCAAAGGCAATGGCTTCGGATCTGGCAAAATTGTAGCCGTAAGCCGCAAAAAAGAATACAAATGCATTCTCACGGAGACCAATCGCGTTGATCGATACAGGCAACACCATGATCAAGGAGACTAGGGGAATGATCACAAAGAAACTAAGAAGGGGAACCGGTAAATCCAGTGCCTTGGAAATTAGGTAATAATGAGCGATGACACTGATTTGCACCATCAGTGACAACCCCATCGATATAGCCAAGGCATGTTTGCGGTTCCCAAAGGCTAGGAAAGCTTTAATAATATTCAATACCTTGTTTTTTATGGGGTGCCAAAAGGGTAGTTTTATCTTGCTAATAACCCTTGAAATCTTCTGAGAGGGTATGAAAATCATCGAGACTACAAGCATAATTGCTGCTGTACCTAGCATTACCCACAGGTGAAGTAATGGTAACTGGGCGATCAATGTCTGAGAAAAAAACAGCGCCCCGAGGCCAAACAGCATCAAACCCAGTAAACCGAGGAAACGATCCAAAAACACAGTGGCTAGTGCGACTGACTTGCTGGTTCCCAAGCGCCAGGCATCATAAGCCCTAATAGCATCCCCACCAATAGTGGAGGGCAAAAAATTACTGAAGAATATGCTGACCATGTAGGACTTATACAAATAAGGGATCCTAGCTTTCACATTCTGAGCCAAAAGCAGTACCCGCCACCGATGAGCTCTGATGTAGTAACTGGCTAAGTAGACCACAAACGCTGCTATTAAAAGAGGAATGTTGGCAGAACTCACAGCTAGGAAAATTTCGGGCAGATTTGTCTTGCGCAACGCCCAAGACAGTAGCACTATGGAAACGCCGCATTTAATTATCGTAAGAATCAATTTTTTCCTAGCAGCTAACCTTTTTTCCATTGTTTTTTAGTTTATGGACTGTAGTAATTCCAAGTCATCTTACTGCGGCGGTACTGGTTTTGAGTCCATAGCCGTGGGCGATCAAGATTGGGATTAGCTTCGGGGTTGCTGTAAATGTGCAGCTGATTCCCATTGAGAACCATCACCTCTTCCCGCCAATCCCCAGACACATCAGCAACGTAAAGTCTCGCCGCCTGTTCTTTGAACCGATGGAGAAATTCTCCACTCAGGGCATCGAAAATGCCTACGTCTCCTGGTTTATGGCGCTCTTTGACAGCCACTAATTGCCTCGACTCTCCTGTCCAATCAATCGGGAAGATCACCTCTACACCTTTTTCTGTCCATCCCTTGGGAGCAACATCATCCATTTGATAGTCAGCAATCAGTTGACCTTGGGCATCAAATACAAAGGGTTTCTGGTGCTTGTTGTAACGGCTGCGGCACCACACTTCTAATCCCGGTCGTTGGGGGTCAAAATCACCAATGGCAGCATTTTGTGGTTCTTGATGCTTGTAGTGGGTTTTCCAAATTACGCGATCGCGGTTATAAAGGAAAACCCGATTGCCACCCCCCTCTTCCAGAGCTACCACCTCTAATCCTGGGATGTCTGGACGCACATCAGCCACAAACAGGGAGTCAATATGACCTTTTATGGGAATTCGCACCAGTAGCTCTCCTAATGGTGATATAATCGTCCCGCCCAAAACCTCATCTTTGCCATCTCCGTCGAGATCTGCCACCCGTGCCCCATTGTGGGCATTGGCAAGGAAATCATCTCGGGTCCACAAAGGTTTAAGGTTTTCACCTTTGAGTAGGTTGTCTAGGGAATAGGCTGCTAGATAACGACCCATACGGTATCCTTCAGCATTAGTGGTCTGAAGTAGTAAATCGCGATCGCCTTTGCCCCGGAAATTGGCTACTACTAGGTGCTCCCAACCCTCTGTACCTTCTAGAGATGGGAGTTTTATAGTTTTCTGAGTCTCTCCATTAACCCCCTCAACAATATGAAGGGTATTGTCCTTGGTTAAAAACAGAACTTCTGTCTTTTGATCTCCATCTACATCAGCTGCTTGGACACCTGGTCCATGAGTTCCAGGTAGTCCGTTTTGCTCCGACTTCCCTACCACTTGAATGTTGATCTGCTTTGCCCAGAGCTTTTTTCCAGAATGATCGTGAACTGCAATATAATCTGACTTAGTGATGATAAAATCTTGTTGGCCGTCATCGTTAATATCTGTTGTAATCAGCCCACCAATACGCCTGTCTGGAGCTGGTCCACCTACAGGAATGACTAGGGGTTCAATTTGAGAATAAGCTAAACTATTAGCCTGAGTCCTTGATTTTTCCGTGCTGGACTGACTCACACATCCCAAGTTGATAAAACTGAACAATAAAAATGCTGAAAATAGACCAAAATCCCATCTGTTTTTGCGGGATTGGTATCCTAAACTAGGGTTTTTTATATTCTGTTGATCCATTTTGATAACTCTCCGCAAGCTCTACCTTGCGCCAGCTTCGTACCTGTGCTGGCACACCCATCGCGATCGCGTATGCTGGAATGTCTTTGGTTACTACTGCACCCGCACCGACTATTGCACCTGTACCAATAGTTACCCCATCCAAAACAATCACATGTGCTCCTAGCCAGACATCATCACCGATGTGTACACCACCCTTAGTTGCTAGTGGTTGTTGGACAATTGGGATGTCAGTACGATCAAATTGGTGACTAACACCACCTAAATAGCAACGACCAGCGAAAATGCAGTGCTGACCAATATGGACTTCGGTAGTCGAGTCAATGCGGCACTCTGCACCAATATTGGCATGGGCACTGATAAAAATAGAGCCAGCACGGGTCTTGAGTTGAGCCGAGCGACCAATTTGCACCCCATCACTAATCTCAATCCGCTCATCTTCAAAACCCCTTACGGACAGTACTGCATAGTCATCGAGTACCACATTGCTACCCAGGTGAATACGACCCGGTGCACGCAAGGTGAGGTGATGACCGAAGAGTGCATTCTTCCCCACACTACCGAATAACTGCGGGTATAAGATGCGCCGCAGCCCTAGCCCAAGAGCACCAGGGAGTTGACCTACCAGCAGCGTCAGCAGTTCATATTGTAGAAGTCGCCTCCAACTACGATCACCTAAGACTAAATCCTGATACTTTTTTATAAACGAGCTTTTACTATCAGCTGATACAGCGCTGAAGCGAAACTGTTCATGTTTACTAGTCATCACCATTTTCTCCGTATTTGTTCGTCACTTCCATCGGTACTCCCTCACGGATGGGGTGACCGTCACTGACGAACGGATAAAGTAGACTACCAATTCCAGCATGGAACAGGGTCTTTGCTCTCAACAGCAATGCCGTTGAAAATGCTAGTGCAGGGGTAGCACCTACCAACCCAAGAGTGAAGCTGTAGGCAAACTCCATCAGACCAATACCTCCAATCGAGATTGGTAAGTTCATGATAAAGAGGATAACTGGCACTGCTACGAGCATGCTGACAAAATCGATCTTGGAGCCGAAGGCAAGTGCACTAACCCAGACATTCATGACCGCTAAGAAGTAGAAGATTAGAGAATTAATTAGAGCCCCCCAGATTGCCCCTGGGTCACTCTGATAGGCCAGCACTGCTTGCCGAAATTTCTCAATCTTGACGAAGAGTTTCTGCAGCAAGGGTACACGCCTTGCCAATAGCTTCTGGGTCAACCGGAATGGTCGTTGGTCAATAATCAACCAGCAGATCAATGCAATGCCTATTGACCCCATGGCAAGGCCAATAGTCAACCAGGGCAGGTTGAACAGATGCAGGTTGACCACTACTGCCACCATTGCTAACAAGACCAGGGTGGCCAAACCAGTGAAACGTTCCACAAAGACTGAGGCTACAGCATCGGCGTAGCGTCCAGTGTAGCGCCCTAGTTGATGCATCCGGACCACATCGCCCCCAATGCTGCTTGGCAGCACCAGATTGAAGAATTGACCAACCATATAGTAAGCAAACAGCCGCCAAAGATTAACTGGCAAGCCACGAGAGCGCGAAAGCATGTACCACTTGAAGGCGCTAGATAGATTAAGCAACAGCCCAAACCCAATCGATGCCAACAAAAATGGTGGTTTGACGTGAACGAAGGTGTCTAACAAATCCCGCCGTCCGTCAGCGCTGAACAACCCTGCCTTGTGAACAACATATACTAATAGTGCAGTTGTGCCAGCAATGCGGACAAAACGTAGTGTCGAGTTTTTCGGCATTCCAAGAGCTTGTTAAAGATTTTTCATTGGTAATTTGTCATTTGTAATTAGTAATTAATAATTGGTAATTAGTAATTGGTAATTGGTTTACTATCTACTATTACCAGATTGAGGTTTTGGAGTTTTGCTCATCTATACTGATCATTAGATTTACCTTACTTACTTGATGTCAATTATTTATTGGGTATCCAAGGCAGGGTCTTGTTTTTGCCTTTTTTTTGCTTGTTTGCGTAAGCGCCGTGCAGCCTTGAAGGCTTTGTAGCGCATTTTCACTGCTGTAAACACTTCCCCAAACCGTGAGAAAAAGATGGCCAGCATCAACTGGCGCATCCATTTGCGCTTAGAGAAAATAAAGGTAGCCTGACGCAAACCCTCGTGACGGTGGTCTTCTTTAGTTGGTGGGGAAATCGGTAAATGGTACTGGGGTGCAGATATTCCCTGGGCTTCACGCCACTGGATACGCACGAAGGGAGAGACACGTTTGTCACGGTAGAGGTGATCAAAACTGGCTTCCACTTCCTGCTTACCTAAAGGCATAGCGGTAATATAGCCCGATTCACGCATCTGTTGTAAAATCTTTTGACCACGTTCCGTGCGGCACATGACCATGCTTGTACCTTCCGGGTGTAGGTACTCGCCATCCTCACCGCGCACCCAGAAGTCGGAAACTGAAATATCCGCAAACTCAGCACTATAGTCAGGACACATCAGGCAACGCTGGGGTGTATAGAGATGGTAGAGGTAATTATAGGCACCATCCTTGTAATCAAACCTGTGCAGGTCGAGGCGCTGACCGTCGAGGGTTTCGATCTGAAACTTGCCAGGGAAGTTACCACCACGATAGAAGAAGCGCTTGATCTTCTCTTGGGGAAGACGACGGTGGGATAGCAACTCAGTAGTACCTTCTTTTTCTAGGGTGCCGTGGCAAGCTAAGCCAATGGTGAAGATTTCCCGACGTACCAAAGGCTTATAGACCTTCTCCAATTTCCGTAAACCCTCAATCTGACAGCCTACACCGACAAAGGCAAACTTGCCTTCCAGTTTTTTGACGTCACGTATGACTTTGGCATGGGGTACAACACAATACTTGGAGCCAGCCGTGGCGCGAATTTCTGCCTCGGTGCGGCAAATCACAGGTGTGGGTGTGATGGGATCATCGGGCTCATAACCCACAGTCAGGGCAGCATCAATTATCCCTTCTTTGACCATACCAATCAGCAGTTGGGAAACGAGTCCACCACCACTACCTTCTGCCTGCACCTGGGGATTGTTAGCAAAAGTCAAAAAGGCGCTCTCGTAAATGCCACCAAGCCCCTCTGGTGCCTGCTCAACGCCGAACATTTTCTTATACTGAGCAGTGTAGTCAAAGTCTATACCGGGACAAACTTTTACACAGAGTCCACAGTCAACACAGGTTTTAGTATCAATAACTGGGTATCGGTGTTCGTCAAAGGAAATGCAGTCTACAGGGCAGATGGGATCGCAAGCACCGCAACGGGTACACAGATCCTTGGGAACCACATACAATGGCTCAGTCTGCTGCTGTTTGTGAAGTGGCAAATAGCCATCTTCAGACATGCTTAATTCTGTTGCCTTCGATTTTTTCAAATAATTTTACCTCTCTGTACTCAAAGGATGAGTAGACAATGGCTCAAGCGGTAACTTGCACCTCAGATTGCTGCCTCTGGGCCAACAATTGGCTCACCAGTTCAACGCTACTGCGGGCTTTAGCTTGCTCCCGCTGCACCAGTGGTGTCATGGCCGCTCGCGTTTCATGGCGCTGTTCCCAAGCAGACTTAATTAAATTTGTCAAGGTGTTGGTGGTTAGTTCATCAAAGTTGATCAACCAGTTGTCCTGACCAATGGTTTTCATGAAGCCTGCTGTTTTAGGGTAGGAGTTAATGGCCACTACAGGGGTGAGAACTCCTGAAGCCAAAATTACGGAATGAGTCCGCATCCCCACATGGACTTCTACCCGCTGTAGCAAGCCAGCAATTTCCTGGTAGGTATAAGTAGCATTACTGATTACCCGGATGCGATCGCGCCGCTTGACATACTTCAAACTCTCGTTGGTAATCTTGGTATCCATGACTTGGGTGATGGTATACATAATCTCAATGTCTAATTCCTCAATCAGTCGGTCGAGAGTAGACCCGATTGCCTGCAAAAAGCGTTCGCGCCCAAAAGTCTTGTTATCCTTGCGCCAGTTATCGATGTAGGCATTGATATTGAAACCAATAGTGCCTTTCGGATTTTTGAAAAGCCCCTCTTTGCCTATGATCTCCTCCATGCGTTCTGTTGGTGGCGGGGTAGTGTTGATGGCGCAATCCGCATTGATGTAAACGTCCTGGTAATTCAGTTTCTGTTGGTCAAGCAGTTGCTTTGATTGCTCATCTCGCAGGATCAGCATTGGGCTAGCATCAAGAACTCTTTGCAAAGCATACTTGCCCAGTGATGTAGTAATTGGTCCTAGACTGGCGTTGTAAAGTGCGATCGCAATACCGCGTGCCTTACAAGCTGGGGCGATTAAGGAAATTGTGGAGAGATAGTTAAACAGTGGGTTGAGTAACTTGCGATCAAACAGAATGTTATCGGTTACTAGCACCAGATCAGCTTGCAACATTGCTCGGAAAGTTGGCAAACCAAAAATCTTAATAGCACCATTCCAAGGCATTAATCCAAGTGCCTTGAGATTGTGGTGGCCAAAATGGCGTTTGACGAAGCGTGGGTTGAGAGTTGGTACTATAAACAACGCATCGGGATGTGCTGCGGCAATATCATCGAGCAGATTGCCTAAAATAGCAGCATCTCCTGCATTGCGACCTGAAAAGTTACCGAGAACTGTAATTTTTTTCATTTTTTCCTCAATCACTACCAAATTATTACGTTTTCACGGGATGAACGATACAAATAGTTGTGCCAAGAAGTTAGGAATCAGAATACTAATCAGGATTTACTCATTCAACTTACTCATTCAGTATAACCAGCCAGTTTTCACTGATTGAATACCCATTAACCCAAATCAAAGAGATATCCATCCTTGGTCAAGATACCATTGGGCTAATTCCTTTAACCCTTCTTCATCGGAATGGACAGGCACAAACCCCAGTAAATTTATCATTTTGGCTGTGTTAAAGGAGCGGTCTTTCGTATAAAATGCTAGCCGTCTTCTATAAATAGGTGGTTCTATACCCAGGGGACGACAGATGAATTCCAAAAAATCCCCTAAGGCAAACAGTGGCGCAGCTGGCAAGCTAATGAATTTAAAGGAACTTCCATAGTATTCACTAATAATAGAGACCATTTCTTTAAAGGTTATCGCCTCCTTACTTCCACAAATAAAAACTTCTCCCACTGCTTTAGGATGGGTGGCTGATAGTATAAAAAAATTGGTCAAATCATCAACATGAATTAAGTGCAGTAAGTTACTGCCATTGCCAATTATTGGTATCCACTTACGGCAAACCATTTTGAAAATTTTTAAAAACCGTTTCTCCCCAGGACCGTAGATTCCTGACGGTCGTACCACAGTGACTGGTAAGCCTTCCTTTTTAGCAAAATCTCTGATCCACAGTTCTCCTTCTAGTTTGGTTTCCTGATATATATCTCCAGGATTCATTGGACAATTTTCATCACCAGGAGGATTTTCGACATGACCATGAACACCAATTGTTGAAACGTGAACAAAACGCTTAAACTCTGGTTCTTCTAAAGCGTATTTTGCTAGCAATTGTGTGCTTAAAACGTGGACATTATAGTAGACATTGTCAGCAGATTTAGCTTCTCGAAAAGGAGTTACAATATGAAATATATAGTTTACTCCTTTTATGGCTTTTTTGATTAACTCTTCATCAAAAACATCCCCTCTAATCCATTCAACTTTAAGGTCATTGAAAGGCTCAAGTTTAGAACTAGGACGTGCAATAGCGACGATATCTAAACCTTGTGCCACTAATTTACGTACAAGAACTGAACCTGTAAACCCTGTAGCTCCAGTCACTAAGACGCGACTGCCAGTTGGGAGTTTGAATTGAGGATCTTCCATATTCTACTTTCTGAGCTAACCTAAAAAATATTGGAATTTCACCAAGCAAGTTTATACAATTAATTTTAATCGGCATCTGGCTTAAGTCTTGGTAAGCTTTAAAATTACTGGTGAACCAAACAAATTAGTCAAGCCTGATAGTCGAGCTAACTTCTCCATAAATGAAGAGAAGCTAGGATATTTTAAAGCACGATGCAGTACCATAGGCACAAAGAATTGAGGATAGCGCTCAGCTTTGCTCAGACCAATAGATTTAAAAAATTCTAGAAGCTCATGTTCCTGATAACAGATAAACTCTCGTGTATTTCCTTCCAACCCTTTCTTGAACTTAAATAGATAGGGGGCAATAGCATTTACGCTCCTCACTGTAGGATAGTCTAGGATGACAGCTTGCTTTGCTACTCGATTTAGTTCTGTTAAAAAAGACTGCCATTGAGTGACATGAGCGAGGAATCGATAGCTGATCACAACATCAAAAGCTCCATCTGGGTAAGGTAGATCCAAAACATTGCCCACCTTGAAGGAACAAAGATTAGCATCAATAAAATTCTGAATCCTCCCCTTACAGACATCCGCACTACCAAGCACAGTTAGTTGATAACCATTTTGAATCAGAGCCCCTGTGAGTTGACCATGTCCTCCTCCCACATCAAGGATGGTGGCTTTAGGATAAGGAGTCAGCATTTTCAACGTAGCGTCTTCCTGGACTTTCAGTAGCCAAGCCCCAATTTCCCCGGCAAAACGGGAGGCATAATCCTCAGAAGATGTTTCGATATCGGCTGTTTCGGGAAAATCACCTGTAGAAACCACTGTTAAATTCCTTTAGTCATTTGTTTATTTTTAATTGCTATTTTTTTTAGACCGAATTGCTAATTGGTTACGAATAAATCGCCAGGGGTTTTCTAGAGAACCATACCCCTGAATAGGTGTCAGGGGATTCAGTAGCATTTCCTTGATATCTTTTCCTGGTTCTTGATTACTCAAGGAACCCTGGATAGTAAATCCAAAACTTCCAGGACGACAATATTCAGAAGCCAAAGGAAGTGGATCGCTTCCTGGTAATATCCGCCATCCTTTTTTCTCTGCTTGTTTGAACAAAACTGGTCGTGACCAGAATACAGGACGTCCACCATTGTCTCCTAGAAAAAGCTTGGGAAAATTATTGTCTTCCAAGAGCTTATTTAATAGTTTTCCCCGATTTCCGATCCATTTACCAACTCCCCAGGGTAGTATAGGGATTCCCCCAGCGGACAGAATTGCTTTAATGGTTACGTCTAAGGGTAAACCATCTTCAAGGTTTTGGTCAGTGATCAAGGCTAATACTTCCAGGTTTTCCGCTGTCACAATTTGGCGACCAGCAATTAAGAACATTCCTTGCCCTAAGGCGTTACAGGTATATAAGGATAAATCTTCCTGGGTACGGTGGAACATCCAAGTTTTTCCCTGGCTTACCCTAGACTGATTATTGTTTTGAGCTAAATCAGCTAACTTCTTATACCATTTTTGATGCTCTATTTCTGTCAATAACAATACAGCCTGAAAATTTTCTCCATCACCTGCTTGACCAGAAAATTGCTGGAAATTTTCCCAAGCTGAGGTCAGCAGTTGATCGATATCAAAACAGTCATGAAGGTGAACGTGACCATCAATTAGGATTAATTGATGGTTTTGAGCGGTAGCTACCATGGATTTCTGTTATAATTTCCCTGATTTCCATAAACTGGTGCTGCTTCCAGCAGATTCAGCTAAAATCTTGGACCAAAACCTCAACGGATCTTCTGGGCTAAACTTACCGGACCGTTAAGGGTTTCAATTCCAATACTTTTCTCCTGACTTAATACACCTCCAACATTAAAAATGTGATTAACCTTGTCTAACTCTAGCTCTATTTGTGACCGACTCCATCCTAATTCCGCCCCCATCACCTCAGCACAGATTCTGAGGGCCTCGTTTCCGGGATGACCAGCACTACCCAGTTCCGTTCGCCGGAACACCACATCACCTAATGTTTGAGCCATTTCCTCAACAACCCCATACAAGACTTCAGCTTTGAGTACAGCTAAATCATCAGTAGGTGTACAGGAGTGATCTGATCCTCGCTCCAAATATAGCAGTACATCTTGATAGGCACTACCGTAGTTATACACGAGGCGGCCCATTACCTCCTGCCCCAGTCCATAGGGTTGCTTAAAGATTGCTGTCTGCAAAAACACTTCAAATTGTTCGATGTGCCCACCGTAAATTGGCGTAACTGATGACAGGGACTTGGGAGGCTTTTGCCCCCATGACCGAAATACCTGGTTAACGACTTTCTCAGCCACATCTCTGGCAGTGGTATATTTCACCCCAACCACCGAGATCAATCCTGGCAATTCTTCTTTGGCATGATCGAAGATTTGATAGTTTTTAGCCAGTTGTGGCTCTCCGGTCTCAGTAATGCCAGTTCTAGGAAGCAAGCCACCATGGACGAAGGCGACATCAGCTTGGTTGAGTTTAACCGATGGCCATGCTTGGTTTATGTCATCGAGTAGGTTTTGAATATCCTGTTCAGTAATGTTGAAGTTATCCGGGTCTTGATCCCAAACAGCATAGGATGTACCGACCAGGGATTTACCACGCCAGGGCGCAATAAATAGTAAGCGAGACCCCTTGTTAACTATGGCATCGGAGTCACGATAGGAGTATGGCGTGGAAATACCCACAGCATAGCTTTGGCAGAGGGGACGGCGAATCACCAGGTTCATGGCTTTGGCAAGGGGAACTCTGGGTTGCTGCTGGGGTTGCTGCTGGGGTTGGTTTAGTAAACTTAACACCCGATTTGTCCATGGTCCGCTGGTGTTGACCACAGTCTTGGCGCGGATGTCGAATTGATTCCCAGTTAACACATCTTGCCCCTGAATACCCGTAACCCGATTTCCAGCTTGGAGAAATCCAGTCACTTCTACGTAGTTAGCCACCACTGTCCCAGCTTGCTCAGCTGAGCGTAGAAAAGAGAGGGTCAACCGTTCAGAGTTGTAGACCTGAGCATCATAAAAGACTGCTGCTCCAGTTAGCCCTTCCTGGGGAATTCCTGGAAGCAGCTGCTGACACTCTTGCTTAGAGATTACCCGACCATTGGATATGTGTTTTTGGGGATCGAGTTGGCGATTGCGATCGCAACTGATCAGGTCATTGATAGCAAGTGCCACAGATAGCACTTCTTTTCCCTTCATGCCATGGCCGTAGGTGGGAATCAATACTGGTAATGGATGAACTAAGTGAGGCGCAATCCGCATTAAACTGGTGCGTTCATGAATGGATTCACGCATCCTTTTAAGGTCAGCATGCTGGAGATACCGTAATCCTCCGTGGATAGTCTTCAAACTATTAGCAGAGGTAGCGCCACCGAAATCAGCTTTTTCTACCAAGGCTACTGACAATCCCCTGAGGGTTGCTTCCCAAGCTACGCAAGCTCCATAGATGCCACCACCGATCACTAATAGGTCGTAAGAGTTTCTGGCTAACTCTACTAGGTTCCTTTTCATTACTTGTCTTACACTAGGTGCTTACGCTATATGCTCTACTAACTCGTGATGTAGCCAATCATAAAGACTGTTTAATTTTTGCCGAAAAGCCGCATAAGTATGCCTTTTTTCAATCAATTTCTTGCCAGCACTGCCCAGCCTCAGTCGTAGCTTTTCATCAGCGATCAGAGCCACCATTCCCTCCGCGAAAGCTTTGGCCTCTGGGCTCCTCAGCAGAGCAACGTGATTGTCTAGCAACTGGGTATGGGTTGGCAAATCTGTGGCTAACAAGACTTTACCACTATCGAGATAGGAGTAGAGTTTCATCGGGGTATTTTTACCCTTAGTTCTCGGAGAGACTAAAATATCAGCTTGCTCCAGATAGATAGCCAGATCATCAACTGGTTTCGGTCCTAAAAAATGGACATGTTGTTGCATGCCAAGACAGTGAGACTTATTCGTGTATTTCCGAATGTCGTCCGCTTCTCCACCGATAATGACTAACTCAGCCTGATCAGTCTGCTCAAGGGTCAACGCAAAGCTGTCTAGAAGTAGGTCAATCCCCTGATAAGTCTCCAGATTGCCTACATACATCAGGAGTAGATTATCGATTGCTAGCTCACGTCTCAAATTACTATACATAGTACTATACATAGTTACACCAATGTTGAATCTTGAATTTGAATCTTGAATTTGAATCTTGAACTTGAAACTGTTGAATTTGTCAGCAACAATTTACAATAACCTGCACATTTTTACGATAATTATCTTTCTTTACAAAATAAAACTTAGTCTTAGGGCATCCTAACAATAGGTTTTGTTGATCATTAACAATTATTAGTTAATTTATTATCCTCCAATTCTAAAGTCTAGAGGGTTTCAATATTTAGTCTAACTTTAACTACTTTTTAGGAATTTGTTAAAAATTAGAGTTAAGCAAGGATATATCTGGAATAACTACAGTTTTTCTGGGCTTGTACTTTTGAATATCTGCTGCCAAAGCATCGCAAACTGAAACCACGACTTTGGCATTCTTCACAGCCAGTCCTTCAAAAAAGTTGAATACTGACGAAAAAATATGTAGCAAAGGATACTTTTCAATCATTTGTTGGGCTATAGATGAATCCATGTCATAGATATAGGGAATCTTACACAGGATTTTGAGCCCTAAACCAATAAAGACGGATTCTTCTCCAGCATGAACCAAATCGTAGCGTTTCTTAGTCACTAGGCGAATTACAGCAAGCAACATGAAAACATCACAGACGATTTTCTTCCAGGAGAAGCCTGGTCGTATATTCCGAACCCAAGGAAGCTTAGGGGTTCGGTATATCTTGATATTTTCATAATTGATGTCACGCCCTTCAGGATAAGTCACGACATCAACTTTGTCTCCCCGTTCAGAAAGCACTTTCAAGACCAGGTTGACTGCGATGGGTGTGCCACGATTCTGATAAAACGGATGAGGAGCGAGCAATAGAATGTTCATCCTACTGACATTTCGTTGATCATAGGAGACTGGTTTATTATCCCAGACAGTCCATTTATCCCTGCTGCTTTTGACCTCAAGCCGATCTCTAAGCCGATTAGTTTTGCTCTTTAAATACACGTTGATCTCCCCCTATGTTATTCAAAGCACCCTGAGCAAGAGCGCCCGCTTTCCAAGCCAGCTTGATTAAAGCTTCACTATTGCTCAGTAATTTTACGGTAGAGCTTAAAATAATTTAACAATAACCAGTGGTTAATTTCAGCTATGACTAACAGCCTTCACTGAGCAAGAATGTATGACTCAATGGTAAACACCGATATAAATGGATTAAATAATTGTTTAACTAGAAACTCAAACTGCTCCTAATTTATTCCCTGAGGATGAACCTTACTGCACAACTAAGTGTTATGCAGAACTGGTTTTAAGGGATTTTTTATCCAAAAAAATTCTCTTTTAATTAAACCCTAAACAAATTATACAAATCAACGAGTAATCTGGAGCTTAATGAAATCTTGATGAGAAACTTCATATAATCTTTAAAAATTGCCAATCTTCAAGAAATCCCTTTGGTTGGTGGCTAAGCTAATATGCATTTAAATTTGAGTACGAGCCACTTGTGCAAAAGCTGGTCTAGCATCTGAGCATCTCCCGATCTCCCCATCCTCATAAGGGTAGGTTTTTTACAAAGACCTTAGGTGTGGGGTGACCGGGTGTGGGGTGACCGGGTGTGGGGGATAAGAAAATATACCTAATTTGTTGTTAAAAATCATCATTGTCTTGATGGAACTGCCGTGGTTTCCCCCACTCGCGCTCTGGTACTTGACAATATTTCCCCCACTCGTGCTCTGGATAAAGACAATAAAAGTACGTACTCGCCCCTTTGTAAAAAACCTACCCCTGTGAGATCTCCCCATCTCCCCATCTCCCTATCTCCCCAAAGCACCCCCATTCACAATTTAAATTGTGAATGGGGGCTGATGATACTTTGGTTAGCCACTAACCAACTGGATTTCTAAGTGATATCACTAAGGTTGCTCAACATTAGAGGACACCACTTCTCTGACCCGATAAATCGGTCTTCCCTGAGATTCGTGGTAAGTACGCATCAGTAGTTCCCCCAGTAGACCAAGACTAAACAGTTGTACACCAGTCGAGATCAAAAGTACTGCCAAGATCAGTAAAGGCCGATCCCCGATTTCTTGATTCAGTCCTAGCTTGAGAATGGTCAGATAAGCCCCAATGATTATGCCCGTGCCTAGGGAACTCAGACCTAGTAATCCAAATACATGCATGGGTCGGGTGAGGAATTTCTTCATGAAGAAGATGGTCAACAAATCCATTAGCACCCGGAACGTTCGCCCCAGACCATACTTGCTACTACCATAGCGACGAGCATGGTGACGCACGGGTAACTCGGTAATTCTTGCCCCTTCAATAAATGCTAAGGCTGGTAAAAACCGATGTAACTCACCGTAGAGGTTCATGTCCGCTACCAATTCCGAGCGATAAGCTTTCAGAGAACAGCCATAGTCATGGAGTTTAACCCCAGTGGTGCGTGCAATCAGCCAGTTGGCAATTTTGGATGGCAGTAAGCGAGTTACAGCCGCATCCTGCCGATGTTTGCGCCAGCCACTAACCAAGTCATAGCCTTCCTCAAGTTTGACAAGCAGCATGGGAATGTCAGCTGGATCATTTTGTAGGTCACCATCTAAGGTAACAATGGCACGACCCCGAGCATAATTAAACCCAGCTGCCATGGCAGCTGTTTGACCATAGTTACGACGCAAAATTACCCCTCGCACATTAGGGCGGGAGAGGACTTGCTCCTTGAGCAGTTGGGTGGAACCATCTGTAGAGCCATCATCGACACAAATCAGCTCATAGCTGAGCTGAGTATCGGTTAAGCTGGATGCGATCGCATCAATCAGGTGGGGCAAACTCTCCACCTCATTGTAGATTGGTACCACCACTGATAGGTCTGGTGTGATGTTATTGCCAGACCAGTTCTGGGCATTTAATTGCCCTTGTTTAATTAAGGAAATTTCCATAGGATGCCCCAGGTTGAGTAATATCCAATCCGGTTTAAACTGTAAGCATATATTATTGATGGTCTACTCTAACTTTTGGGGATATGTCAAGGGATTAGGCACATTTATAGACCAAATTCATCAATCTTTTAAAGTTGAAGGTTTGTTGAAGGTTTGTTGTTCGCGTAGCGTGGCCTATTGGCCAAGGTGGCTGGTTTAAGGGTCAAGGGTAAGCTATCAGCTATAGCAGAAGTCAGAAGTCAGAAGTCAGAAGTCAGAAGTCAGAAGTCAGAAGTCAGAAGTCAAACTCTTGCGCTTACTTAGGTTTGAGACTTTTGTCATGTCCGCGCCTGCCCTGGCGACTGCTATATCAGCTAATGGGCTACCTCCCAGCGTCGTTCGCACAGCGTGGCCATTCGCGTAGCGTGGCCTAAAGGCCAAGGCCAAAGCCTGAGCCACGCACGCTACTTGAGGTGCTTTTGTATAAAATAAGCTGACCACTGACCGCTGACTGCTTTCAGCTTACTAAGTTGTAGATTCAACTGACTGTAAAATCCCATCTTCTAACTGATAAATTGCTGTCATAATCCCAGTTTCTGGATTGTTCAACAGAGATTTTTTGACCTGTTGTAAGTATCCTAATATATTGCTGCGTAAAATAGGTTTCTCTACTTTCAGGGTGTGACGGTAATCCCAAACATCCCAAATCAATAAACCGATACCAGCCAGGGGATCAATGATACTTGCTCCTAATTCAGTTGCCACTAAACCACCAGTTTTTGCGGCCATTTTGCTAGCGGCTTTCCCAGCTAGTTTGCTGCTAACTTTACTGGCTACTTTTCCTCCCATGGAAACCAGGATAGGTTTAGCTACCAAGTAACCACTACCGCCAATTAACAATTTCAGGGAAATATTGGATAGGTTTCCTTCCGTATCATTAATTGTGGTCGAAATTTCGTTAATATATCTATCCCACTGACCTTGAGGAATTTGATATTGGCTTTGGATGTCACTAAGATTGTTGCCCAACTCAGCCATATATAATTCAATCGTATCATTCGTGATTAGTTCCATCCTCATTTGAGCATTCTGAGGAACCAGTACTCGTTTAGAAAATTCTTTTTGGAATGTCTCGGTAAGTTTGGCGTCAATGGCTTGCTTGCCAGAGGGAAGGTTGGGATTGATTTGATGCATGATAGCCGACGCTCCCCACATAAACGGAACTGAAAGCTCCATCTTTTTTTGATTGAAATAATCAAAATACCAATCCAAAAAACTATCTACACGGGGGATTAACTCTGCTTCCCAAACATCTAACTCCTGGGCGGCAAAGGCTTCAGCACTGGCGTGAGATTGTTTGACGGCATCAGCAACTGCTTGATTAACTTTACTAAAGTCGGGATGAGGTTCAATAACAACTGTTGATTCAGCAGAGGGGGTAATTTGAGCCGGATTGCTCGAATGGGGGATGATAAGTTTGGTGACTAAGGGAATGAATACAATAATAATTACTACAGTCCAAATCAGTGGAGCCACTGACTTAATCAGTTGGGTAAAGGCTTGGATGCGCTCTGTCTTTTGGGTATAAGTTACTTCCTCTTCCTGACTCATAGTGATTTCTCCACTGATTTAGGACTAGTATATTTTATACTATTGTAATCAATTTTTTGGTAAGCATTCAGCTATCAGCTATCAGCTATCAGCTATCAGCTATAGCCAAGGGAACAGGGAACAGGGAACAGGGAACAGGGAGCAGGGAGTAGGGAGTAGGGAGTAGGGAACAGGGAACAAAAATTCGCACAATTCCTACACGGATTGCTATATCAGCTATCAGCTAATGCCCATGCTACTTGAGGTGCTATCAGCTATCAGCTAATGCGCTACTTGAGGTGCTACTTGAGGTGCTATCAGCTTGTGAATAAAAGAGGTAAGCTTTGGCCTTTGGCCACGCTACGTTAGGTCCGATGCGTCGAAGCCTGTGCCACAAACTAGAAGCCTGTGCCACAAACTAGAAGCCTGTGCCACAAACTAGAAGCCTGTGCCACAAAGCTGACGGCTGAATGCTGACGGCTGAATGCTGACAAGCTCACTGGCGATCGCTTAGATAATAGCGATTACCCAGGTACAAAGCTGCTGCTATAGCTAATCCTGGCAAGGTAATAACCGCTGCCCAAGGAGAGCGTAACCAATTCACTTGCTCAGCTCTTATGTAGTTAATGGACTTCTTGTACATACAAGATTCAGCTGGACTAACTGAACCCAACAAAACAGCACTGGCAATTCCAGTGGTTGATAGGAAAGCAATCAAGGTTAATTTGGGTTTGAGCATTGTTGAGATTCCCCGCTAGTGTTACTTGGGTAATTGTCCTTAGTCTAGCTTTGTTTATGCGATCGCAGGTTGTTCGCCCTTGGCGTTCGGTGTCGGGTAGGTTAGCTGGTTGTTCGCGTAGCGTGGCCTATTGGCCAAGGTTGCAGGTGGTGTTTTCTATTCCCTGCTGCCTGCTCCCTGTTCCCTAAAAACCTCACCTAATTGAAAACCGCTATATTAAAAACCAAAGAGATATATCACGATCGATAATCATGGATACCATTACCCTAGACTTAAAGGGAATCGTTGAACTAACTGATGAGCAATTTTGGCAATTTTGTCAAGATAACCGTGACTATCGCTTTGAACGTACTGTATTGGGAGAAATTGTGATCATGTCTCCAACTGGTGGAGAAACCAGCAATCGCAATGCTGATCTGATTTATCAATTACAAGCATGGAATAGAAATCATAATTTAGGGGTTGTTTTTGACTCTTCTGGTGGATTTAAACTACCTAATAATGCCGACCGCTCTCCTGATGCGTCATGGATAACTAAAGAAAGATGGGACACTTTGACTCTACAGCAAAAACAAAAGTTTGTGCCTTTGTGTCCTGATTTTGTGGTTGAGTTGCGCTCTCCTACTGATTCTCTCAAGAGATGTCTTGATGCAGTCGCTCATGGGGGAAACCACGGCAGTCGCTCATGGGGGAAACCACGGCAGTCGCTCATGGGGGAAACCACGGCAGTCGCTCATGGGGGAAACCACGGCAGTCGCTCATGGGGGAAACCCCCAAGACCGCGCTGCCTCCCCAAGACCGCGCTGCCTCCCCAAGACCGCGCTGCCTCCCCAAGACCGCGCTGCCTCCCCAAGACCGCGCTGCATCGCTACAAGCAAAAATGCAGGAGTATCAGGAAAATGGAGCGCGTTTGGGTTGGTTAATCGATCGGGAAAATAGGCGAATTGAGATTTATCGTCAGGGGAAACCAGTAGAAATTTTAGAATTTCCGACAAGTCTATCTGGAGAAGAGGTTCTCCCTGGTTTTGTTTTGGATTTAAGCAGTATTTGGTAAGTGGATCTAGGAAAGGGAATAGGGAGTAGGGAGTAGGGAGTCGGGAGTCGGGAGTTGGGAGTCGGGAATTGCGTAGGGTGGCTTAGAGACCGGCTCGCCAAAGATTGATAACGGGCAAGATGCCCATGCCACCAACATGCCCATGCCACCAACATGCCCATGCCACCAACATGCCCATGCCACCAACATGCCCATTCCACCAACATGCCCATGCCACCAACATGCCCATGCCACCAACATGCCCATGCCAGCAACATGCCCATGCCACCAACATGCCCATGCCACCAACATGCCCGTTCCACCCACCAGGTCAACACTACTAAAACACGAA